>NZ_AMPR02000442.1:0-19080 GCF_000307735.3 Cupriavidus sp. HPC(L)
GGCTGCTGCATCCGCGCTATCCGATCTATATCGCGCCCAAGCCCAATCATCTGTACGTGATCGGCGCCACCGAACTGGAAAGCGAGGACGACTCGCCGATGAGCGTGCGCTCGGCGCTGGAGCTGCTGTCGGCCGCGTATTCGCTGCATCCGGCCTTCGGCGAGGCGCGCGTGCTCGAGCTGAACGTGCAGCGCCGGCCCACGCGTCCCGATCATCTGCCCGCGGTGCGGGTCGACGAAGAGGCGCGCGTGGTGCGCCTGAACGGCCTGTACCGGCATGGGTTCCTGATCGCGCCGGCCGTGGTCGAGGCGGCCTGCGAAGTCGTGCGCGCGCTCGCCGACGGCGATCCCGCCGCGCATGCCGTGCCCGCGTCGGCGCGCTGGCCGGGCATGATCGCGCCCGTGCATGGCCAGGCGGTGCTGCATTGATGCGGCATCGAGACAACCGTGCGCTGCTGAACCCCATGCAATCGCGCCCCACCGTCGATCCTCGATCGCCGGACGGCGCGGTTCATCTCAACCGACGACCTACGCGCTGAACATGGAAATCCTGCTCAATGGCAAGCCGCTGGCGCTGAATGCGCCGGCCACGCTGGCCGACGCGGTGGCCGCGGCGCAGATCCCGCCACCGTTCGCCGCCGCGCTCAACGGCCGCTTCGTGCCGCGCGCCGCGCATGCGGATACGCCGCTGTCCGCCGGCGACCGCATCGATCTCGTGCAACCCGTTACCGGAGGCTGATCCCATGACCTTCCCGACCCAGGATGCCGTGCGCGATCCCTTCGTGCTCTACGGCGAATCGTTTTCCTCGCGCCTGCTGCTCGGCACGGCGCGCTATCCGTCTCCGGCGACGCTGCAATCCGCGGTCGAAGCCTCGAAGCCGGCCATGCTGACGGTGGCGCTGCGCCGCCAGGGCGCGGTCGGCGACGGCGAGGGCGGCCACGCCTTCTGGCAGATGCTCAAGTCGATGCAGGTGCCGGTGCTGCCCAATACCGCGGGCTGCATGGCGGCGCAGGAGGCGATCACCACGGCGATGATGGCGCGCGAGGTGTTCGAGACCGACTGGATCAAGCTGGAGCTGGTCGGCGACGACTACACGCTGCAGCCCGACACGCTGAACCTGCCGGCGGTGGCCGAGACGCTGATCAAGGAAGGCTTCAAGGTGCTGCCGTATTGCACCGAGGATCTGGTGCTGTGCCGCCGCCTGCTCGACGCCGGCTGCCAGGCGCTGATGCCGTGGGCCGCGCCGATCGGCACCGGCAAGGGCGCGGTCAATCCGCATGCGATGCGCGTGCTGCGCGATCGCCTGCCCGACACGCCGCTGATCGTCGACGCGGGCCTGGGCCTGCCGTCGCATGCGGCCCAGGTGCTCGAGTGGGGCTACGACGGCGTGCTGCTGAACACCGCGGTGGCGCAGGCCGCCTATCCGATCGAGATGGCCCGTGCCTTTGCGCGTGCGGTCGAAGCGGGACGCCTCGCCTATCTGGCCGGACCGATGCCCGAGCGCGAGATCGCGCAGGCCAGCACGCCGGTGGTCGGCATGCCGTTCTGGCACGCACAGGAGCACGCATGACGCGCCAACCGACGCCGATGCCGGTCGATGCGGCGCTGCAATCCGCACTGGTCGCGCGCCATGGCGAAACCTTCGGCGTGGCCGACCGCGACTGGCGCGCCTTGCGGCTGCAGGACACGCTGACTGCCGATTCCGCCGAGACGCTGGGCCAGACGGACCTGTTGCTGGCCGACGGCGAGGTCGATGCCGCGACGCTCGAACGCGTCGCCGCACGCGGCGCGATGCTGATCCAGACCGAGCGCGAGGGCGGGCAGTGGATCGACACGGTGCGCTCGCCGATGGGGACCTGGGTGTTCGCCACGCCGGCCGACGCCAGCGACGATGCCGCGCAGCCGCCGGCCTTCGTCGCGACGCTGCTGGCCACGCTGGCGCTGCATTTCCCGGCGCACGATGCGCTGTGCCTGGCACGCGCCTGGCAGCCCGGCACGCTGGACTGGCCGGCCGAGTTCGCACGGTTCCCGCGCGTTCGGCACGCCGCGCTGGTCGCGCCGGAGCAGTCCGCCGAACCGTTCGTGCCATGCCCGGCACGCCTGGGCCTCTACGCCGTAGTGCCGACCGCCGACTGGATCGAACGGCTGGTGCCGCTCGGCGTGCCGACCGTGCAGCTGCGCTTCAAGTCCGACGACGCGGCCGCGGTACGCGAGCAGATCGCGCGCTCGGCAGTGGCCGCGCGCGGCAGCCGCAGCCGACTGTTCATCAACGACCATTGGCGCGCCGCGCTGGACTACCACGCCGCGCACGGCAACGACGGCGCGGCCAGCGGCATCTATGGGATCCACCTGGGCCAGGAAGACCTGGATGAGGCGGACCTCGACGCACTGCGCGCCTCCGGCCTGCGGCTCGGCGTCTCCACCCACGGCTACGCCGAGATGCTGCGCGTCGCGCCGCTGCGTCCCAGCTACCTGGCGCTCGGCGCCATCTTCCCGACCACCACCAAGGTGATGCCCACGCAGCCGCAAGGGCTCGGACGCTTTTACGCCTACGCGCGCCTGATGCGCGAGCAGGTCCCGGCACTGGTCGGCATCGGCGGCGTCGACGCGGGCAATCTGCCGCAGGTTCTCGAGGCCGGCGTCGGCAGCGCCGCCGTGGTCCGCGCGATCACCGAGGCGGCCGACGTGCCGGCGGCGGTGGCGCGGCTGATGGCGGCGTTCGGGCAGGCTGATTGAAGCGCCGGGCGGCACCATGCTGCCCGGCACGCTCATAGAGTAGTGCTTCGTGCACCGCCCTTTGATTAGATTTTGCGGCAGAAATAAATCAAGGCGCTATTTGTTCTGCCCACGCTAATCGATTCTGCCGCAAGTGTTTAGATCTGGTGCTATTCTTCAACGATGGTTGAAGTTCCGCGCTACCAGATAATCAAACGCCTGCAGACCGGTCTGCACCGGGGGGCGCCGTTCAGCCTTGCGACATTGCGGGAATTTGGCGTGTCGCCACAACTCGCCGCGCGCTATGCCGATGGCGGCTGGCTGGTTCGCCTTGCCCAAGGCGTCTATGCCTTCCCGAACGATGACTTCGGCATCGATGGCTCGCTACGTTTCCTGCAGCGGCAAGTGCCCGGCTTCCACGTAGGCGGCAAGACGGCTCTGGCCTGGCAAGGCATGCGACACAACCTGGGGTCCCGCGAAGCCATCGTCGTTTGGGGCGATGCCCGCTTTTCGCTTCCGGAGTGGTTCACCGCGCGACATCCTGCTCGCTATGTGCACGCGCGCCTGTTCGATTGGCCGGATCGCGCATTGGCCGATCGAACGCTGATGACTCCGCCCGGCATGTCGAACGGCGTCAGCGTGTCGGCTCCCGAACGTGCCGCACTTGAGATGCTTTACGAGGTGGGTGTTAAGCAAAGCCTTGAGGAGGCGCGTAACGTCTTCGACGTCTTACGCTCCCCTCGCAAGGACCTGCTCGGACGATTGCTATCGTGCTGTACCAGCGTCAAGGCCGTTCGGCTTTTTCTGACGTGGGCTCGAGAGACCGATCTGGTCGACGTCGATGCCCTGCTGGCCCAGTATCCGGTGCGCTCAGGCAGCAACAAGCGATGGATCAGCCGTCTCGACGACGGTACGTTGCTCAGCCTGAAGCCCCATGGATAACGCCTACGCCAATACTGTCCGTCTCCTGCTTGCCGTTGCTCCCACGGTTTTCGCCAGCGACCTGTTCGCCATGAAGGGGGGCACCGCCATCAATCTGTTCGTCCGCGATATGCCTCGCCTCTCCGTGGACATCGACGTGGTCTACCTTCCGCGCGACGTACGCAGAGAGGACGCGATGCTTGCCATCCATCGCGAACTGACTGCTATCGCGCAACGCGCGGCAGCGCTTGGCTTGCGCACGAGGATGATCGGCGCACGCGATCAGCGCGAAACCAAGCTCATCGTCGACAACGACATCAGCCAGGTGAAGGTCGAGGTCAACCTGGTATTTCGTGGCACTGTGCTGCCGGTCGAGCGACGGACGTTGAGCAAAAGGTCCGCCGATCTTTTCGGTGTCGAGTTTGACGTGCCGATTCTCGCCACCGATGAGCTCTACGCCGGCAAACTGGTCGCTGCGCTTGACAGGCAGCATCCCCGCGATCTCTTCGACGTATGGCGACTGTACGAATCGGGCGGGATCACGGACGGCATGGTGGAGTGCTTCGTGACCTATGTCGCCGGCCACAATCGGCCCATTCATGAGGTGCTGTTCGGCAACGACAAGGAAATCAGTGGCGAGTATCACCGCGCCTTTGTCGGCATGACGGAGGTCGACTGCTCCCTGAAGACACTGATCGATACCCGGATACGGCTGAAGGAAGAACTGCCAAGGCGGCTCAGCGAGCGGCACAAGCAGTTCCTGACGGGGCTATCCCGAGCCACGCCGGACTGGTCGCTGCTCCAATGCAGGCATGTCGCGGAACTGCCGGCATTGCGATGGAAAGTCGGCAATCTGGAAACGTTTCGCCAGCGGCGCCCCGCGGAGTTTGCAAGGCAAGTGGAACTGCTCGAAGCGGCGTTCGTCGCGCAAGGGCATTGAATTGTCGGGGCGCCACGGCAAGGGTCACCGTGGCCCGCTATCGATTCGCTCCATCACCCGTCCCCCGCGCCAGCAACGTGTACAAATGCGAGCGCGAAATCCCCAGCGCCTGTGCGGCGCGCTTCTTGTTGCCGCCATGGTCGGCGATGGCCTTCAGTGCGGCTTCGTAGGCGAGTTCCCGCAGGCCGGATGAGCGGGAGGCTGGCGTGATCGCAACGGGTGGCGGTGTCCCGCTGCGCGGGTCGTCTTCCAGCTCGTGTTCGGCATAGCTTCGTGCCAGCGGGTACGGTGTCGCGTCGGCGGCGAGGGCCGCTGCCGCGGCCTCGTCGCCGCGGGCGAAGTCGGCCACGCGCAGGCGGCCGCCGTCGCAGAACACCAGCGCTTCCTCGATCTTCTGCCGTAGCTGGCGGATATTGCCGGGCCACGGCCGTTCGGCCAGATGGCGGGGGACCGCGCTGTCGATGGCGGGCACCGGCACGTTGTTGCGCTGGCAGAAGGCCTGCACGAAGTGGTGCAGCAGCGCGGGGATGTCCTCGCGGCGCTGGCGCAGCGCGGGGATGCGCAGCACGACGCCGCTCAGTCGGTAGTAGAGATCCAGCCGAAAGCGGCCGGCGTCGATCAGCGCCTGGATGTCGCGGTTGGTCGCCGCCACCAGCCGGAAGTCGATGCGGCGCGCCTGCCGGCTGCCGATGCGCTCGACCAGATGGTCCTCGAGCACCCGCAGCAGCTTGACCTGCATCTCCATCGGAATGTCGGCGACTTCGTCGAGAAACAGCGTGCCGCCGGCCGCCTGTTCCAGCTTGCCGGCCTGGCCCTGGCGGCGGCTGCCGGTGAAGGCGCCGGCGGCGTGGCCGAACAGTTCCGACTCGATCAGCGTGGCCGGCAACGCGGCCAGGTTCAGGCTGACCAGCGGCTTGCCGTCGCGCGTGTCGCCGCCGTCGCGCTGGCTGGCCTCGTGGATCGCGCGTGCGACGAGCTCCTTGCCGGTGCCGCTCTCGCCCAGGATCAGCACCGGCACGTCGAGCCGCGCGACGGTCTCGATCTCGCGCCGCAGCCGCTGCATCGGCGCGCTGTCGCCGATCAGCCGGCCGGGGCCGCCGCGCAGGTCATCCAGCGCGCGCCGGTAGTGCGCGACCTGCGAGCGCAATTCGCTGACCTCCTTGTGCATCCGCGCGATCGCTTCGGGTTCCTTGAACAGGACCTGGCCGATCGCGCCGACCACCTCGCCACGCTGGACGATCGGGATGCGGTTGACCACGCGCGTGACGCCGTTCATCCGCTGCAGCTGCCCGATCTCGGCCTTGCCGGTGGCCGCCACCTGCGGCAACCGCGAATTCGGAATCACGCGCTCGGCGGGCTGGCCGATGCCCTCGCCGGTGCGCAGCCCCAGGAAGCGCTCGTGCACCGGGCTGATATAGCGCATGCGGCCGTCGCGGTCCGCCACGGTGATTGCCTGGTACGGGTTGGTGATGAAGTGTTCCAGGATGGCGCCGGCAAACGGCACGGCGCCAAGGAAATCGAACAGCGCGGTGGCGCTGCCCGGACGGTGCAGCAGCACCAGCGTCGTGGTGCCGTCGTCCAGCGCCAGCGCGATATGGCGCGTTGCCTCGGCGCCGGGCGCGGCTACCTCGAACAGATACGGACGAGTGCCGGCAACTTCATCGGTGGAGGGGCGGCCGGCCCGGGCGGTGTCGAAATCGGTGGCCTGTGCCAGCGCGGCCAGCGCGGCGCCGGCCAGTGTGTCGTCGCGCGCGATGCCGGTTGCCGCGGCGACCCGCCCGTCGCGGTCGATCACCAGCGCGCCCAAGGCGTCCGGAACGGGAGCCGATGTCCCGATAGGTGTCTTCAGTGACGACAAGAACTGTCTCCGTGGCGGACACCGCGGTGTCCTGATATGTCGTTATCGCGGACACCGTAACAGCCGCCGCTCTCGTCCGCAAGGTTTTTTGCAAGCAGATCAACGACTTGCAGCGGTGGCGCCGCCTGGCATGGTTGCTGCGCTTGTGTTGTCCACAGCAACGAGCAACAGGAGACAACGCGTGTCGTGGCAACCCGAAATCGATGAACTGGCCTACCGCCGGCAACTGGCGGCCCAACTGGGCGGGCCGGACAAGGTCCAGCGGCACAAGGACGCCGGCAAGCTGACGGTACGCGAGCGCATCGATGCGCTGGCCGACCCCGGCTCCTTCCATGAGGTCGGCAGCCTGACCGGCAGCGGCCAGTACGACAGCAACGGCCGGCTGGTCGGCTTCACGCCGGCCAATCTGGTGATGGGACGCGCCCGCGTCGACGGCCGCCCCGTCGTGCTGGTCGGCGACGACTTCACCGTGCGCGGCGGCGCCAACGATGGGGCGGTCGGTGACAAGCTGGTCCACGCCGAGAAGATGGCGCGCGACCTGCGGCTGCCAATGGTGCGGCTGGTCGACGGTACCGGTGGCGGCGGGTCGGTGCGCAATATCGAGACCAAGGGCCATACGCTGATTCCGACCATGAAGGTGTGGCAGCACGTGGTCGAGAACATGTCGCTGGTGCCGGTCGTGTCGCTGGCGCTGGGCTCGGTGGCCGGCATGGGCGCGGCGCGGGTCGCGGCCAGCCACTACTCGCTGATGGTCAAGGAGACCTCGCAGCTGTTCAACGCCGGTCCGCCGGTGGTCGCGCGCATCGGCCAGCATCTGACCAAGAACGAGCTCGGGGGCAGCCATATCCACACGCGCAACGGCGTGGTCGACGACGAGGTCGCCAGCGAAGAAGAAGCGTTCGCGCGCGCCCGCCAGTTCCTGTCGTATCTGCCGACCTCGGTGTTCGAGTTGCCGCCGCGCGCCGAGCCGGCCGACGATCCGGCGCGCCGCGACGAATGGCTGCTGTCGGCGATTCCGCGCGATGGCCGCGCGGTCTACAAGATCCGCCCGATCGTGCAGACGCTGGTCGACTCCGGCTCCTTCTTCGAGATCGGCCGGCATTGGGGCCGCGCCATCGTCACGGGGCTGGCGCGCGTCGACGGCTGGCCGGTCGCGGTGGTGGCCAGCGACCCGTACTACTACGGCGGCGGTTGGGACAGCGCCACCGCGGAGAAATTCACGCGCTTCGTCGACATGGCCGAGGCCTTCCATCTGCCTGTGATCAATCTGGTCGACATCGCCGGCTTCCAGATCGGACTCGAGGCCGAGAAGGCCGGGACCATGCGCTACGGCGTGCGCGCGCTGTCGGCGGTCTATCAGGCCACGGTGCCGTGGTGCTCGGTGATCCTGCGGCGCGCCTACGGCGTCGCCGCCGCGGCGCACCAGCATATGGGCCGCTTCAACTTCCGCTATGCCTGGCCGTCGGGCAACTGGGGTTCGCTGCCGATCGAGGGCGGGCTCGAGGTCGCCTACAAGGCCGAGATCGAGGGCGCCGACGATCCGGTGCAGAAGCGCGCCGAGATCGAGCAGCGCGTGCGCAGCCTGACCTCGCCGTTCCGCAGCGCGGAGGCCTTCGTCATCGAGGACATCATCGATCCGCGCGATACGCGGGCGCTGCTGTGCGAGTTCGCCAACCTGGCCGCGCCGCTGCGCGAGGCCGGCGTGCGCAAGTTCGGCATCCGGCCATGAGGCGGGGCTGTGGCACGCCGGCGGCAACGACAACGCCGCGCACAAAGACAACGACAACAACGACAGCCAACATCAAGGAGACCATCATGAATCGAACCCACCGGCCCATGCGCCGAACCACGCTGGCGCTGACCGTCCTCGGTGCCATGGCCGCCGTATCGGCCATCATGCCGAGCACCGCCGCCGCGCAGGAGAACTGGCCGTCCAAGCCGGTCACCATCATCGTGCCGTTCCCGGCCGGCGGCATGACCGACGTGCTGGCGCGCCGCATCGCCAAGGACATCGCCGTCGACCTGAAGCAGCCTGTCGTGGTCGAGAACCGCGCCGGCGCCAGCGGGCAGATCGGCACCGAGATGGTCGCGCGCGCCAAGCCCGACGGCTACACGCTGCTGGTCTCGGCGACGCACCACGTGATCAACCCCGCGGTGCGCGGCACGCTGCCGTACGACGCGGCGAAGGACTTCACGCCGATCGCACTGCTCGCGACCACGCCCAACGTGCTGGTCGTCAACAACAACATCCCCGCCTCGACGTTGCCCGAATTCCTGGCCTATGCGAAGAAGCAGAAGGAGGGGCTGTCGTTCGGCTCGTCGAGCATCGGCGGCGCGACGCACATGTCGGGCGAGCTGCTGAAGCTGATGACCAAGGCGCCGATGGTCCATATCCCGTACAAGGGCGCCACGCCCGCGATGGCGGACCTGCTCGGCGGGCAGATCCCGGCGCTGTTCCACGATGCGATGACGATGGCGCCGTACGTCAAGGACGGCAAGGTCAAGGCGATCGGCATGACCTCGGCCAGGCGCAGCGATGCGCTGCCGAATGTGCCGACCATCGCCGAGCAGGGCGTGGCGGGCTACGAGGCCACCACGTGGATCGGCTTCTACGGGCCGGCCAATCTGCCCAAGCCGATCGTCGACCGGCTCAACCGCGAGGCGGTCAAGAGCATGAACGCGCCGGATTCGAAGGCCAGCCTCGCGCAATCCGCGACCACGCCGGGCACGATGTCGGCCGAGCAGTTCGGCGGCTTCGTGCAGGCCGAGCTGGCCAAGTGGAAGCGCGTGGCGAGCGAAGCCAAGGTCAAGGTGGAATGACGCGATGACCGATCTTCATGCCAATCCGATCGCGCCGGCGGACGACGGCCGCGCGCTGCTGTCGCTGCTGTCGCCGCGCTCGGTCGCCGTGCTCGGCGCCTCCGACAGCACGATCAAGGCCGGCGGCCGGCCGATCGACTACATGCGGCGGCACGGCTTTGCCGGCGCGATCTATCCGGTCAATCCGAATCGCGCGACGATCCAGGGGGTGGCCGCCTATCCGTCCCTCGACGCGTTGCCGGCCGCGCCCGACCTGGTCGTCATCAGCGTGCCCGGATCGGAAGTCGAGCAGGCGATCGACCAGTGCCTGGCGATCGGCGCGCGCGGCGCGGTGATCTATTCGTCGGGCTTCGCCGAACTGGGCGAGGTGGGCGCGGCGCAGCAACGGCGGTTGGTCGAGCGTGCGCGTGCCGGCGGCCTGCGGCTGTTCGGCCCGAACACGCAGGGCCTGGCGAATTTCGCCAATGGCGCGATCGTGCACTTCTCGACGATGATCAACGAGGAGGCGGGCCAGGACGGTCCGGTCGCCATCGTCAGCCAGAGCGGCGCCGGCTCGGCCATCGTCTATGGCGGACTGCGCCGCAACGGCATCGGCGTGCGCTATATGGTCGCCACCGGCAACGAGGCCGACGTCAGCGCCGCCGAAGTCGTGCGCGCGGTGCTGCACGACGAGCAGGTGCGCGTGGTGCTGCTCTATATCGAGTCGCTGCGCGATCCGCAGGTGCTGGCGCAGGCCGCGCGGCTGGCGCACGAGCGAGATGTGCCGATTCTGGCCGTCAAGGCCGGCCGCACGCGCGCCGGCCAGCTGACGGCGAGCTCGCACACCGGCGCGCTGGCCGGCGAGGACGCGCTCGCCGATGCCTTCCTGCGCCGGCATGGCATCGTCCGCGTGGCCGACTTCCGCGAGCTGGCCGAATACTGCCAGGTCTTCGCCGGCGGCCAGCGGCCGCGCGGCGACGGCGTGGTGGCGATCAGCAATTCGGGTGCGACCTGCGTGCTCGCGGCCGATGCCGCCGAGGACGAGGGCCTGCGCCTGGTCGAGTTCGACGCGGCCGGCACCGAGGCGCTGCGTGCCGTGCTGCCCAGCTACGTCAGCGCGCGCAATCCGATCGACATGACCACCGCGCTGCTGGGCCAGCCGCAGATCTTCGGCCGCACGCTCGACGCGGTGGCCGAGCGCGGCGCCGCCGACATGATCCACGTCGGCTTTCCGATCGGCGGCGAGGGCTACGATTTCGACGACTTCTCCCAGCAGACCGGCCGCTTCGCCTCGGCCAGCGGCGTGCCGGTCGTGGTCAGCGTCAATCAGCAATGGGTGGCGCAGGCCTTCCGCCGGCATGGCGTGCCGGTGTTCGACAGCGAGCGCGCGGCGATGCGCGCGCTGGGGCTGCTGTCGCGCTATGTGCGGGGGCGTGCCGCGGCGCTGGCGGCGGCGCTGGCGGCACCACCGGCGGCACCGGCGGTGTCCGGTTCAGCGAGCCAGCCCACCGCATCGTCAACCACCACGCTCGATGAAGTGCAAAGCCTGGCGCAACTGGCCGCGGCCGGCCTGCCGGCGGTCGCCCATCGGCTGTGCCGCGACCGCGAGCAGGTTCGGCACGCCGTGGCCGAGCTGGGTTTGCCGGTGGTCGCCAAGGGCGTGTCGGCGTCGATCACGCACAAGTCCGAGTACGGGCTGGTGCGCCTGGGCCTGGACAGCGAAGCGCGCGCGCTGGCCGCCTTCGACGAGCTCGATGCGAGGCTCGCCGCGCTGGCCGCCGAGCAGGGCGTCGAGCATGGCGGCGTGCTGATCGCGCGCCAGCACAAGGGAGCGTTCGAACTCGCGGTCGGCGCGCATCGCGATCCGGTCTACGGGCCGGTGGTGATGATCGGGCAAGGCGGCGTGCTGGTCGAGGCGCTGGACGACGTGCAGTTCCTGCCCGCGCCGTTCTCGGCCGCGCAGGCGTGCGACGCCATCGACCGCCTGCATGTTGCCCGCGCGTTCGGCCCGGTGCGCGGCATGCCCGCGGTCGATGTCGAACGGCTCGCGGCAATGCTGGTGGCGCTGGGCGACTGGTTCGCCGGCAGCGATGCCGGACGCGCTTGCGCGTCGGTCGATGCCAATCCGGTGATCGTGCCGCGTGGCGACGCCGCCCCGGTCATCGTGGATGCCGTGGTGGTCCGCAACGTCGCCAGCGAGGAGACCGATCGATGACGCCAAAATTGCAGGTCCGTCCGTTGCGCCGCGTGCTGGTCGCCAACCGCGGCGCGGTGGCCGCCCGTATCCTGCGCGCGCTGAACGCGCAGGGCATCGAGTCGATCGCGGTCTATTCCGACGCCGATGCCGAATTGCCCTATCTGCAGCAGGCCACCGTGCGCGTGCGGCTGGGCGAGGCCGCGCCGCTGCAGAGCTATCTGAACCAGGACGCGCTGCTGCAGATCGCGCGCGAGCATGCGGCCGACGGCGTCCATCCGGGCTACGGCTTCCTGTCGGAGAACGCCGGCTTTGCCGAGCGCGTCGAGGCGGCGGGACTGTGTTTCATCGGCCCGTCGTCGCGCTGGATCCGCAGGCTCGGCCACAAGACCGAGGCGCGCGCGCTGATGGCGACCCATGGCATGCCGATGACGCCCAGCAGCGCCGTGCTGCCCGACGATCCGGAGGTCGTCGCCAGGGCGGCGGCGCGCATCGGCTATCCGGTGCTGATCAAGCCGGCCGGCGGCGGCGGTGGCATCGGCATGCTGCCGGCCCACGACGACAGCGAGCTGGCCGCGGCGTGGCAGCGCGCCCGCTCGGTCGCGCAGCGCAGCTTCGGCCAGGCCGAGCTGTATCTGGAAAAGCTGATCGAGCGGCCGCGCCATATCGAATTCCAGGTGCTGGCGGACCGCTACGGCGGCGTGCGGGTGCTGGGCGAGCGCGATTGCTCGGTGCAGCGGCGCCATCAGAAGGTCATCGAGGAGGCGCGCGCGCCGAACGTGCCGGCCGACGAGATCGACGCGATGGCCAGGCGCCTGGCGACGCTGCTGGCGGCGCTGGGCTACGACGTGATCGGCACCGTCGAGATGCTGTACACGCCGTCGACCGGCTTCGTCTTTCTCGAGCTCAATACGCGCCTGCAGGTCGAGCATGCGGTCACCGAGCAGGTCACCGGCATCGATATCGTCGCGGCGCAGCTGCGGCTGGCCCGCGGCGAGCCGATCGAGGCGGTGCTGCCGACGCCGGTTCGCTTGCGCGGCCATGCGATCGAGGCGCGCGTCTATGCCGAGGATCCGGTGCGGTTCCTGCCGTCGCCCGGTCCGCTGACCTTGTATCGGCCACCGGCGGGCGAGGGCGTGCGGGTGGAGACCGGCTATGCGCAGGGCGGCCGTGTCACCTCCTACTACGACCCGATGCTCGCGAAGGTGATCGCCACCGGCGCCGATCGCGCTCAGGCAATCGCGCGGCTGCGCGCGGCGCTGGACGCCTTCGCCATCGAGGGCGTCAAGACGAATCTCCCCTTTATCCAGCGGGTGCTGGACGACGACGATTTCGTCGCCGGCCGCATCGATACCGGCCTCGCGCAGCGCGTGCTCGCCGGCGGCACGAAGTCCGCCGCCGCGGCGCAGGCGGCCGCATCCACCCTGACATCCTGATCCCCGGAGTTCCCCATGAAGCAAATCGAAGCGGCCGTCGCCGGCCATGTCTGCGCCGTCGACGTGCAAGTTGGCGCTACCATTGCGGCCGGCGATGCCGTGATGACCATCGAGTCGATGAAGATGGAAATCCCGCTCGAGTCCGAGCAGGCCGGCGTCGTCAAGGCCATCCTGGTGCAACCCGGCGATGCGGTCGCCGAGGGCCAGGTCGTGATCGAACTCGAGTAAGGAAGTGGTTTTGGAAAGCAGTACGCAAATCGTCCCGCAGATCGTCCCTGAGATCGTTCCGGTCGCGCCGGGCACGGCCGAGAAGCCCTATTTCGGCATTGACGTCCCGCTGATGCGGCATCTGGGCCTGCAGCCGGTCCATATCGAGGAGGGGCTGTGCCAGACGCGGCTGCCGGCGCATCCGGCCCTGGTCAACAGCCGTGGCGACGTGCATGGCGGCACGCTGATGGCGGTGCTGGACTTCACGCTGAGCGGCGCCGCGCGCTCGCATGCGCCGCTGGAGACCGGCGTGATCACGATCGACATGTCGACCCACTTCCTGGCCGCCGCGCGCGGCGAGTTGACCTTCGAAGCCCGCTGCATGCGGCGCGGCGCGCGCATCGCGTTCTGCGACGGCGAGGTCAAGGATGCCGCCGGCAACGTCGTGTGCGTGGCGCGGGCGGCGTTCAAGCTGGTGCCGTTGGCGGCCGGGGGGAATTGAGGGCAGAGGTTGGCCACATTGGCTGGCGGGGCGCCCTTTGCCCTCTCCCCCACCCCTCTCCCGCAAGCGGGAGAGGGGAGTGAGGTTTCCGTGAGGGCGTCGGCCTTGCTGACGCTATCGTCGGTGATCTCCCTCCGACCGCCCGCGGGAGAAGGGATGAGGTTTTCGAGAGGGCGTCGGCCTTGCTGACGTTATCGTCGGTTTGCTCCCCTCGCCCGCTTGCGGGAGAGGGGCCGGGGGAGAGGGCAATCCAGCGTCCGCAAAACCGCCATCACCCCAACACCCGCGGCGCGAAGCCGTGGTTCAGCGGGCCGTTGCCGGCGCCGAGCCGCAGGTCCGCGCCGGCCGCGATGGCCTGGGCGACGAAGTCCAGCGCGGTGCCGACCGCCTGCTCCAGCGCGTCGCCGCGCGCCAGTTGCGAGGCAATCGCGGCGGCCAGCGTGCAGCCGGTGCCGTGCAGGTTGCCGGTATCGATGCGCGGATGGCTGAACACGCGCACGCTACCGTCGGCGCTCATCAGCAGGTCGTCCAGGCTGTCCTGGCCGGCTTCGGCCAGATGTCCGCCCTTGAGCAGCACCGCCTGGCAGCCCAGTTCGATCAGTTCCTGCGCGGCGCGCTCCATGTCGGCGCGGCGCGTGACCGGCCGGCCCAGCAGATACGAGGCCTCGGGCAGATTCGGCGTGACCAGCAGCGCGCGCGGGAACAGCAGCCGCACCATCGCCTGCGCGGTGGCGTCGTCCGACAGCGTCGCGCCGGACGTGGCCACCATCACCGGATCGACCACCAGCTTGCGCACGCCGTGGCGGTCCACCGCGGCGGCCACCGCCTCGACGATCGCCGCCGTACCGAGCATGCCGGTCTTCGCGGCGTCGATGCCGATATCGCCGGCCACTGCGTCGATCTGCGCCGTCACCATCTGCGCCGGGATCGCATGCACGCCGGTCACGCCGAGCGTGTTCTGCGCCGTGATCGCGGTGATCGCGCTCATGCCGTAGCAGCCAAGCGCGGCGAAGGTCTTCAGGTCGGCCTGGATGCCGGCGCCGCCGCCGGAGTCGGAACCGGCGATGGTCAGGGTACGCGGGGGAAAGGCGGTCATAACGAGTCGAAAGACGAGGTCCGGGACGGCCGGCGGAGGGGCGCCGGCCCAGTCCGGACCTGCCAGAAAAGAATTCGGAGAGCGGCACACCGTCGCCGCGCAGGGCAGGTACAATACCGCCACTCCGAGGAGCGTTGCAACGGACGGCGCGCGGGCCCAACCCCGCATTCTGCCATCCGCCAGGCTCGGAATGTCTTCAACGGCGCTCGCTGAACCGTGGTTCGCACGGTGGCGAGTCGACCTATCCGCACGCTGCACCCCCCGATGGGCACGCAGCCGTCCCGGATCCCGTCCCCCTTTCGTCACCGGCGTCCCACTCTTCGACGGAGTGAAACATGAACGCTGTGACCGATCTCAAGAACGATTTCGTGGTGGCCGACATCGGCCTGGCCGGCTGGGGCCGCAAGGAAATCGCCATCGCGGAAACCGAAATGCCGGGCCTGATGGCGATCCGCGAGGAATTCGCCGCCAGCCAGCCGCTCAAGGGCGCGCGCATCGCCGGCTCCCTGCACATGACGATCCAGACCGCGGTGCTGATCGAGACGCTGAAGGCGCTCGGCGCCGACGTGCGCTGGGCCTCGTGCAACATCTTCTCGACCCAGGACCACGCCGCCGCCGCGATCGCCGCCTCCGGCACGCCGGTGTTCGCCTTCAAGGGCGAGTCGCTGAAGGAATACTGGGACTTTACCCACCGCATCTTCGACTGGGCCGACGGCGGCACGCCGAACATGATCCTGGACGACGGCGGCGATGCCACGCTGCTGCTGCACCTGGGCGCGCGCGCCGAGCGCGATCCGTCGGTGATCGCCAACCCCGGCAGCGAGGAAGAGACCTTCCTGTTCGCCGCGATCAAGGAAAAGCTGGCCAAGGATCCGGGCTGGTACAGCCGCAACCTCGAAGCGATCCGCGGCGTCACCGAAGAAACCACCACCGGCGTGCACCGCCTGTACCAGATGGCGCAGAAGGGCGAACTGCGCTTCCCGGCGATCAACGTCAACGACTCGGTCACCAAGAGCAAGTTCGACAACCTGTACGGCTGCCGCGAATCGCTGGTCGACGGCATCAAGCGCGCCACCGACGTGATGATCGCCGGCAAGGTCGCGGTGGTGTGCGGCTACGGCGATGTGGGCAAGGGCAGCGCGCAGGCGCTGCGCGCGCTGTCGGCGCAGGTGTGGGTCACCGAGGTCGACCCGATCTGCGCGCTGCAGGCCGCGATGGAAGGCTATCGCGTGGTGACGATGGAATATGCGGCCGACAAGGCGGACATCTTCGTGACCTGCACCGGCAACTACCATGTGATCACGCACGACCACATGGCGAAGATGAAGGACCAGGCGATCGTCTGCAATATCGGCCACTTCGACAACGAGATCGATATCGCCTCGCTGGAGAAGTACCAGTGGGACGAGATCAAGCCGCAGGTGGACCACGTGATCTTCCCCGACGGCAAGAAGCTGATCATCCTGGCCAAGGGCCGTCTGGTGAACCTCGGCTGCGCGACCGGCCACCCGTCGTATGTGATGAGCAGCTCGTTCGCCAACCAGACGCTGGCGCAGATCGAGCTGTGGCAGCAGCGCGATAGCGGCAAGTACCCGGTCGGCGTCTACACGCTGCCCAAGCACCTGGACGAGAAGGTCGCGCGCCTGCAGCTAAAGAAGCTCAACGCGCAGCTGACCGAGCTGACCGACCAGCAGGCCGCGTATATCGGCGTGTCGAAGGAAGGCCCGTACAAGGCGGATCACTACCGGTATTGATTGCAGACCCATTGCCCGGATGGTGCTCCCCTCTCCCGCAAGCGGAGAGGGAGTACGCCAAAGGCAATCGGCGCGTTTTCGCTTTGCCTTTTTCCACCGACAAGGAGTTGCCATGAGATTGCTGGCGGTATGGATCATCAACGCGCTGACGCTGTTCGCGATCAGCGCGGTGGTCGACGGCATCGAAGTGCGGGGCTTTGGCTCGGCGATGATCGCGGCGGCGGTGCTGGCCATCATCAATACGCTGATCCGGCCAATCCTGGTGCTGCTGACCCTGCCGGTCACGCTGCTGACGCTGGGCCTGTTCATCTTCGTGATCAACGCGCTGCTGTTCCTGTTCGTCGGCAATCTGCTGTCGGGCTTCACCGTGTCGGGCTTCTGGACCGCGCTGCTCGGTTCGCTGCTGTACAGCGTGATTTCGACCCTGCTGGCCGGCCTGCTGCTGCGCGACCGCGAAGCAGCCTGACGCCGGGCGCTCCCTTCCCCGCGCCGCCTCGGCGGCGGCGCCACCCATCATGCAAGACCGCTACTACAGCTTCGAGTTTTTCCCGCCCAAGACGCCCGAGGGCCGGGAAAAGCTGCGCAATACCCGCGCACAGCTGGCCCCGCTCGGGCCCAAATACATCTCGGTGACGTTCGGCGCCGGCGGCACCACGCAGCAGGGCACGCTCGACGCCGTGCTGGAAATCCAGCGCGACGGCATCGACGCCGCCCCGCACCTGTCCTGCGTCGGCTCGACGCGCGAGGGTATCCGCGAGATCCTGCGCACCTACCGCGACAACGGCATCCGCCATATCGTCGCGCTGCGCGGCGACATGCCGTCGGGCATGGGGGAGATCGGCGAATTCCGCTACGCCAACGAGCTGGTGGAGTTCATCCGCGCCGAGACCGGCGACTGGTTCCAGATCGAGGTGGCCGCCTATCCCGAGTATCACCCGCAGGCACGCTCGCCGCGGCACGACCTCGAGAACTTCGTGCGCAAGGTCAAGGCCGGCGCCGACTCGGCGATCACGCAGTACTTCTTCAACGCCGACGCGTACTTCCGCTTCGTCGACGACGTGCGCGCGCTCGGCGTGGACGTGCCGATCGTGCCGGGCATCATGCCGATCACCAACTACTCGCAGCTGATGCGCTTCTCGGAGATGTGCGGCGCCGAGGTGCCCCGCTGGGTCGCCAAGCGTCTGGAGAGCTTTGGCGACGACCGCGAGGCGATCCGCGCCTTCGGCCTGGACGTGGTCACCGCGCTGTGCGAGCGGCTGCTGGCCGGCGGCGTGCCGGGCCTGCATTTCTACACGCTGAACGCGGCCGGCGCGACCAAGGCGATCTGGCAGCGGCTGAAGCTGTAAGGCGGTAAGGCTGCAGGGCTGCAAGGCGGCCCGCCGCAATGGTGGCGATGCGGTGCCCGGTGCCGATGGCATACTGTGCCGCATGGTTACCGCCACGTTCCGCTTCTACGAGGAGCTGAACGATTTCCTCCCCCCGGCGATGCGCGGACGGGACTGGTCCTGTCCGTGCGCCCGCGCGGCCACGGTCAAGCACATGATCGAGGCGCTCGGGGTGCCGCACACCGAGGTCGAACTGATCCTGGTGAACGGACAGTCGTGCGGCTTCGACCGCGTGCTGGCCGACGGCGACCGGGTCTCGGTCTACCCCACCTTCGAGGCGCTGGACGTCACGCCGCTGCTGCGGGTACGGCCGGCGCCGCTGCGGGTCACCCGTTTCGTCGCCGACGCCCACCTCGGCGGGCTCGCCGCGCTGCTGCGCCTGACCGGCTACGACACCCTCTACGACAACCACTTCGACGATCGCGAGATCGAGGCGATCGCGGCGCGCGAGGGCCGCATCGTGCTGACGCGCGACCGCGAGCTGCTCAAGCGCAGCAGCATCACGCATGGCTGCTATGTGCGCGCGCTCAAGCCCCAGGCGCAGCTGCGCGAGATCTTCGGCCGGCTGGACCTGCGCCGGCAGGCGCGGCCGTTCTCGCTGTGCCTGAGCTGCAATGTGCCGCTGCGCGCCGCCTCGAGCGACGAAGTGGCCGGCCGCGTGCCGCCCGCGGTGCTCGAGCGGCACGAGCGCTTCTCCACCTGCGAGGCCTGCCGGCGGGTGTTCTGGGAGGGGTCGCACTGGCGCCGGATGCGGGCGCTGGTCGATTCGCTGATGCTGCCGGAAGGGACGGCCGACGCGCCCGACGCGGCGGCGGACTGCTGACGACGTCCCGATTGCCGCCATGTCGTTCCCGCGAAGGCGGGAACCCAGCGTCTTCAGCAGTCGCCGGGTCCGCGCATGCGCGGGGACGACGCAGGCGTCAGAACCGCCCGGCCTCGGTCACCATCCAGTCCATCGGGATATCGTGCGCGGCCGGCGCCAGCGCGATCCGGCAGTCTTCGTAGCCGATGCCGATCGCCACCGGCTTGCCCGGCAGCGCCGCCAGCGTGCGGTCGTAGAAGCCGCCGCCGTAGCCGAGGCGGAACTTCTGCGCACTGAAACCGACACAGGGAATCAGCAGCGCGTCGGGCGTCACCGCGGCGGTGCCGTCGGGCACCGGGATGCCGTAGCGGCCCTCGCGCATCGGTGTGTCGGGCGTCCAGCGATGGAAGTCCAGCGGCACGCCGGGCCGGCTGACGGCCGGCAGCGCGGCGTCGCGCCCCGGTGCGGCCG
>NZ_AMPR02000441.1:0-19138 GCF_000307735.3 Cupriavidus sp. HPC(L)
GTCAGGCGGGCGCCGGGCCGAAGCGATCGTTGTGTCAGGTGTTGTGCCGGGCTGGCCGAAGCGTCGGCGGAGCGGCGTGCGGTGGTGCGTTGCAGGGTCGGATTCATGGCTCGCGATGCGAAGAACATCGTGGCGATCGGTCGCGCTCGGTGACTCGCTGCGGATTGGCGCGGCAAGGCGCGGCAACGCAAGGCCCGCGGCGATGGCGTGGCAGTGCCGGGCCGTCGCAGGGGGAATGCCGGTCAGCGTGGTCGAACGTCGGGATCGCCGGGTCGTCAACAAGCGGCCGCAAGAGCGGCCGCGCTCAGGCGAAGGCGAGCGAAGAAGGTGGGGCGCGCGTCAGGAAGCTGCGTTGCGGCGGCAGGTGGGGCCAGCGCCAGGTGATGCCGGGCGGCACCAGCGGCTTGCCATGCGACAGCAGCGGTATCGGCGGCGTACCGCAGGCACCGAGCACCTGCGTGGCGGCGTCGAACAGCACGCACGAATGGATCGGCGCGCGCGCGCTGTCCGGTGCATGGCTGTCGATACGGGTATCGCTACCGGCGGAGGCGAGCGAAGTGCCGACCAGGTTCGGCGTTGCCGGATTGGCAGACATTGGCACGGCCGGCGAGCCGCCGTGCTGGATGCGGTGAACCAGGCCGGCGTGCTGCGCCAGCAGCAGGCACAGCACCAGCCACGCTGCCCACAGCGCGCCGCTCAGGCGATCCATGCCCCGGCGCCGCAGCGCGCGCAGCAACTCAGTGCGCATGTCCGCCATGGTGCCCGCAGTCGCACGGGGCCCCGTCGTGATCGTGATGATCGTGATCGTGGTCGCGATGGTCGTGGCCGCCCTCGTTGTCGAAGGCGTCTTCCCAACTGGGGAATGGATCCTCGTAGGCAATCCAGGCCTCGGGACCGGCGGCCATCTCGGCGTCGCTCAGCAGGCAGGCGTCGAGCGCCGCCTCCAGCGCGGCGCGGTCCATGTTCTGCCCGATCAGCACCAGCTCCTGGCGCCGGTCGCCGAACGGCGCCGGCGCACCGTCGACCTCCGAGTCGGCGCGGATCGCGGCCAGCGTCTCGTCGTCCTGCGGCCAGTCGGCCGGATCGATCGACGCCCACCAGGCACCGGCACCGCCGTGGCGGCACACGCCGCCGGCCTGGCTCCAGCTGCCGGCCACGTCCATGCGGCTGGCCAGCCAGAAGAAGCCCTTGGAGCGCAGCACCTTGCCGTGCTCGCGCAGCCATTCGGTGTGGATCAGGTCGGCGAAGCGGCGCGGATGGAACGGGCGCCGACGCCGGTAAACGAAGCTGCCGATGCCGTAGGCGTCGCTCTCCGGCACATGCTCGCCGCGCAGCTCGGCCTGCCAGCCCGGCGCGGCCGCGGCCGCCTCGAAGTCGAAGCGCCCGGTGTCGAGCACCTTGTCGAGCGGCACCTGGCCGAAGCGCGCGGGCACGATCTCGGCGCGCGGGTTCAGCGCGTGCAGCAGCGCCATCAGCCGTTCGCGTTCGGCGTCGTCGACCAGATCGATCTTGTTCAGCACGATCACGTCGCAGAACTCGACCTGTTCGATCAGCAGATCGACCACGGTGCGGTCGTCCTCGTCGTCGCGCGCCTGGCCGCGGTTGCGCAGATAGTCGGCCTCGTCGAAGTCCTGCGTGAAATGCGCGGCGTCGACCACGGTGACGATGGTGTCGAGCCGGGCCAGGCTGTCCAGCGCGCGGCCGTGTTCGTCTTCGAACGTGAATGTTTCGGCGATGGGCAGCGGTTCTGCCACGCCGGTCGATTCGACCAGCAGATAGTCGAAGCGCCCCTCGCGTGCCAGCGCGGCGATCTCGACCAGCAGGTCCTCGCGCAGCGTGCAGCAGATGCAGCCGTTGGACAGCTCGACCAGCCGCTCGCCGGCCTGCGCCAGCACGCCTTCGCCGACCAGGCGCGCATCGATGTTGACGTCGGCCAGATCGTTGACGATGACCGCCACGCGCTTGCCTTCGCGGTTGGCCAGCACGTGCTGCAGCAGCGTGGTCTTGCCGGCGCCGAGGAAGCCGGCCAATACGGTGACGGGAAGACGGTCGGCCATGGCGATCTGGAGGATGGAGGGCGAGGGCCGCGCCGCGGTGCGCAGCGCGAAATGCCCAGCTTATTGCAACAAGGTTGCGACTGTAGCAGAAATGCGCGGTCGCGGCACCCTTGCTGTAGCCGCGCGGCGACGCCGTCGTGGTGCGACGCATTCAAAAGCAAAACGGCCCGGAGTTCCGGGCCGTTGGCAGTGCGGATGAAGGCGCGCAGCCCTCAATCGCCGAACAGTTTCTGACGCAGTTCGCGGCGCTGCTGGGCTTCCAGCGACAGCGTCGCGGTCGGGCGGGCCAGCAGACGCGGCACGCCGATCGGCTCGCCGGTTTCCTCGCACCAGCCGTAGTCGCCGGACTCGATGCGGGCCAGCGACTGTTCGACCTTCTTCAGCAGCTTGCGCTCGCGGTCGCGCGTGCGCAGCTCCAGGGCATGTTCTTCTTCGATCGTGGCGCGGTCCGCCGGATCCGGCACGATGACCGTTTCGCGCAGATGCTCGGTGGTCTGGTCGGCGTTCTTCAGGATTTCGTCGCGCAGCTGTTCAAGGCGGTTCTTGAAAAAGGCCAGTTGGGCCTCGTTCATGTAGTCCTTGTCGTCCATCTTCAGGATTTCAGCTTCAGTCAGAAGTTTATTGCTGCTCATGGTTGCTGCTGATTCTCTTGTTGATGCGACCGGCGGCGTCGTGTTCCGCGCGGATGCAGTGTCGGTCCGCTTGCGCGGTTCGACCGTTTCACTCTGGCTGGCTGCAGTCTTGCTGCTTCGCGTGCCTCCCTTTGCCGCTCCGGTACCGGCCGGCGCCGAGCCGTTCCGGGGGGTAGGCGCAGCTTGCTGTCCCTGCGCCTTTGTCGTAGCGGCCGCAGCACCAGCGGTCTTGCTGCGGCTTTCTTTGGTTTTTGCTGCGGCTACCATGGGATCCCTTTCTCGGCGTCGGTCGACATCGGTCGGCGTCGTTGCCCCAGCGGCAACGCCCTGAAACGTTGCGGCCCGAGATCCCGCGCGTTCGACGGCCATCGCACGAGCACAGCGGCCGCACCGCAGGACGGCCGTCTGATGCTGACGACAACCGCCGCCCTGCATACGACGCGGGCGGCGGCGACATCGCGCTGCCCGCATCACATCCGGCTTATTGTACTTGAACAAATTACCAGGAGATACGGTGGAAAACCGGACCGGATATTCGGTGTTTCACCGAGCGGCGCGTGCCGCGTATATCCGTGCGCAGCGCCCGCGTTTCACCCGTCCGGGGGCCGCATCGCGGCAAGCAGGGCGCTGGCGGCGCTGGCAACCGAGGCGAGCGGCCGGCCTTGGCCAGCCGGCCATCGTCAGGCGAGGCAGTTGGCCAGGCCTTTGAGGATCGCGTCCTTCGGCAGGTCGACGCCGATGAACACCATTTTGGTGCCTGGGGTTTCGTCTTCCCATTTGCCGCCGATGTCGCTGCCCATCAGCTGGTGCACGCCCTGGAACACCACCTTGCGGTCGACGCCTTCCATATAGAGCACGCCCTTGTAGCGCAGCAGCTTCTCGCCGTAGACGGTCAGGATCCCCGACAGGAATTCCTCGAGCTTGCCGTAGTGGAACGGCTTGTCGCTGCGAAAGACAAACGAGCCGATGCGGTCGGTGTGGTGATGGTGGTGATGATGGTTGTGGCCGTGACCGTGGTGGTGTTCGTGGTCATGGCCGCAGTCGGCGCCGCAGTGCTCGCCATGCTCGTGGTCATGGTCGTGATCGTGATCGTGATCGTGCTCTTCCGCGCGCAGGAAGTCGGGGTCGATCTCCAGCTTGGCGTTCAGGTTGAAGCCGCGCAGGTCGAAGATCGAGTCGATCGGCGCCTCGCCGAAATGCGCGGTGCCGATCGGCGCGCGCGGATTCATCTGCAGCACGCGATGGCGCAGGTCGGCCAGCTCGTCGGCCGATACCAGGTCGGCCTTGGTGATGAAGATCGCATCGGCGAAGCCGACCTGGCGCTGCGCCTCCTCCTGCTTGTCCAGCTGCTGGTTGCCGTGCTTGGCGTCGACCAGCGTGACCACGGCGTCGAGCAGATAGCGCGAGGCGATCTCGTCGTCCATGAAAAAGGTCTGCGCCACCGGGCCGGGGTTGGCCACGCCGGTGGTCTCGATGACGACCCGTTCGAAATCGATCTCGCCGGCGTCGCGGCGGCCGATCAGGTCCGACAGCGCCTGCACCAGGTCGCCGCGGATCGTGCAGCAGATGCAGCCGTTGCTCATCTGCACGATCTGTTCGCGGCCGTCCTGCACCAGGATCTCGTTGTCGATGTTCTCCTCGCCGAACTCGTTTTCGATCACGGCGATCTTCATGCCATGCTGTTCGTTGAGGATGCGCTTGAGCAGCGTGGTTTTGCCGCTGCCGAGGAAGCCCGTCAGGATCGTGACCGGGATCAGTTTGGACATGTTGGTTCTCCGGGATTGGGGGAAGCGTCAACGGCACCTTCAGTGGCACCCGCGGCCGGCGCGTCGGCCACGGTGCGCGCGCCACATTCGGCGCAGATGCCGTTGACGGTCAATTCGACGTGTTCGACCGCGAAGCCGCTCGGCACACGCGGCGCGGCCTGCCGCGGCGGCGCGCTGTCGGCCTCGAGGCAGAAGGTGCGGTCGCACCGGCTGCAATGGAAATGGCTGTGCCGCCGATGGACTTCCGCGCGCGCCGCCTCGTGCTCGATCAGGCTGAAGCGGAACACGCGGTCGTTGCCGGCGCGCTTTTGCGCCAGCCCCTGCTCGACCAGCCAGTCGAGCACCCGATAGACGGTGACGCGGTCGATCGCCTCGGCGCCGCCCGGAAGACGGTCGATCACGGCCTGGTGGGTCAGCGGGATGTCGCTGCCGATCAGGCACGCCAGGATGCAGACGCGCGGTTGCGTGACGCGCGCACCCAGCGCCCGGAGGCGCTCCTGTGCCGCATCGACGGCGGCCGGCAGGCTGGGAGTGGGCGAAGACATGGGGGCGATTTAACCATAGTGCCCCCGGAGATGCAATTCAGTTGCGAGAACGGGCGATCGGCGGCCCCTGTAGTTTTGACAACGCTGCCGGAGATCCGCCGGCAAATATGGGAAGCGCCGGCCTGCGCGCCATGGCCGGCGCCCGGGCATGCGCCGTGCTCCGCACCATCCGTTTCCACACGGGAGTGCCGCGCGCCATGTCCAACTACACCATCAGCGAAGGCTTGCCGTTTCCCCTGGGCGCCACCTGGGACGGCGACGGCGTCAACTTCGCGCTGTTCAGCGCCCATGCCACCAAGGTCGAGCTGTGCCTGTTCGACCAGAACGGCGAACGAGAGGTCGAGCGCATCGCGCTGCCCGAGTACACCGACGAGGTCTGGCACGTCCGCGTGCAGGGGCTGGCACCGGGCGCCGTCTATGGCTACCGCGTGCACGGGCCCTATGACCCTGCCAACGGCCATCGTTTCAATCCCAACAAGCTGCTGCTCGACCCCTATGCCAAGGCCTATGTCGGCGAACTGCGCTGGGACCCCGCGGTGTTCGGCTATCGGATGGGCGAGGACGACCTGAGCTTCAGCGACAGCGACAGCGCGCCGTTCATGCCGAAATGCCAGGTCGTGGACCAGGCCTTCACCTGGGAGCACCCGCTGAACGTGCGCGTGCCGTGGGAGCGGACGATCTTCTACGAGACTCATGTGCGCGGCTATACCAAACGCCATCCGGCGGTACCGGAGGCGATGCGCGGCACCTTCGAGGGGCTGGGACAGCGCGCGGTGATCGACCATATCAAGGCGCTGGGCGTGACCTCGGTCGAGCTGCTGCCGATCCACGTCTTCCTGAACGACAGCCATCTGCTGGACAAGGGGCTGACCAACTACTGGGGCTACAACACGATCGGCTTCTTCGCGCCGGATCCCCGCTTCTTCGCGCGCGGGCCGGGCGCGGTGGCGGAACTGAAGCAGATGATCGACCGCTTTCACGAGGCCGGGCTCGAGATCATTCTCGACGTGGTCTACAACCATACCGCCGAGGGCAGCGAGCTGGGCGCGACGCTGTCGTTCCGCGGCATCGACAACCTGTCCTACTACCGGCTGATGCCCGACGAGAAGCGCTATTACATCAACGACACCGGCACCGGCAACACGCTGAACCTGTCGCATCCGCGTGTGCTGCAGATGGTGATGGACAGCCTGCGCTACTGGGTCACCGAGATGCAGGTCGACGGTTTCCGTTTCGACCTGGCCACGATCCTCGGGCGCGAGCCCGGCGGCTTCGACTATGGCAGCGGCTTCCTGAAGGCCTGCCGGCAGGATCCGATCCTGTCCAGCGTCAAGCTGATCGCCGAGCCGTGGGACTGCGGCCCGGGCGGCTATCAGGTCGGCGGCTTCCCCGCCGGATGGGCCGAGTGGAACGACAAGTTCCGCGACACGGTGCGCGACTTCTGGCGCGGCGAGGAGGGCGTCGCGCCGGAACTGGCGGCGCGCGTCACCGCTTCCGGCGACAAGTTCAACCACAGCGGGCGCCGGCCTTGGGCCAGCGTCAACTTCATCACCGCGCACGATGGCTTCACGCTGCACGATCTGGTCTCGTACAACGACAAGCACAACGATGCCAACGGCGAGGACAACAACGACGGCACCAGCGACAACCGCTCGTGGAACTGCGGCGCGGAAGGGCCGACCGATGACCCCGACATCGTCGAGCTGCGCGAGCGCCAGAAGCGCAATCTGCTTGCCACGCTGCTGTTCTCGCAGGGCACGCCGATGATGGTGGCCGGCGACGAGTTCGGCCGCACCCAGCAGGGCAACAACAACGCCTACTGCCAGGACAACGAGATCAGCTGGGTCGACTGGGAGATCGACGAGCGCGGCCGCGCGTTGATCGACTTCGTGCGCAAGCTGACGACGTTGCGGCGCGCGCTGCCGGTGCTGCGGCGGGGGCGTTTCCTGACCGGCGAGGTCGACGAGGAACTGGGCGTGGCCGACGTCAAGTGGATCAGCGCTGCCGGCGACGAGCTGACGCCGGAACACTGGGACGACGCCTCGATGCGCTGCTTCGGCCTGGTCATCGACGGCCGCGCGCGCGCCACCGGCATCCGCCGTCTGGCTTCGGACGCGACGCTGCTGCTGGTGTTCAACGCCTATCACGACGTGGTCGAGTTCACGTTGCCGCAGATTCCCGGCAGCGACCAGTGGACCTGCCTGATCGACACCAACATGCCGGTGCGCGAGGAACTGCCGGAGTTCTCGTCCGGCGACGTCTACCAGGTCACCGGCCGCTCGGTGCTGCTGTTCGCGCTCGAGGCGCGCGGCTCGACGCGGCGCGTGTTCGAACGACTGGAGGGCGTGCTGACGGAGGAGGCCGAACCGGGTCCCGACCGCCAATGACATCGAGCGGGGGCCGCATTGGCGAGTGACGTGCGGCCCGCTTCTGCCCGGGTATTTCCTGATATTTCAGGCAAGTCGCCGTTGATAGCATGGCGGCTCCAAGCCGCGACCTCCGGTGAGGCGGCCCACGCCGCCACGGTGGCCGGGCGGCATGGCAGTCTGCACGACGGGAAGTCGGGGAAATCAGGAGAAATAATGAAACACGTTGCAAAAACCGTGGCCGCCGCCCTTGCGGCCGCCGCACTGGCTCTGCCTGGCGTGGTACAGGCGCAGGACTATCCGGGCAGCCGGCCGGTCTCGGCCGTGGTGCCGTTCGCCGCAGGCGGTCCGACCGACAAGGTGGCGCGCGAGCTGGCGCAGGTCATGTCCAAGCATCTGGGCGCGACCATCGTGATCGAGAACCTCGGCGGCGCCGGCGGCACGATCGGCGCGAAGAAGGTGGCCCAGTCGAAGAACGACGGCCACACCGTGCTGATCCACCATATCGGCATGTCGACCGCCCCGGCGCTGTACCGCAACCTCGGCTTCGATCCGCTGAAGGACTTCGAATACATCGGCGAAATCGCCGACGTGCCGATGGTGCTGGTCGGCAACAAGAACCTGCCGCCGAACACGCTGAAGGACCTGCTGCCGTACATCAAGGCCAACGCCAGCAAGCTGTCGCTCGCCAACGCCGGCATCGGCTCGGCCTCGCACCTGTGCGGCCTGCTGTTCCAGAGCGCGATCCAGACCGAGCTGACCACGGTCCCGTACAAGGGCACCGCGCCGGCGCTGACCGACATCCTGGGCGGCCAGGTCAACCTGATGTGCGACCAGACCACCAATATCGCCGGCCAGCTGAAGGCCAATGCGCTCAAGCCCTATGCCGCGATGCAGCCGCGCCGCGTCGAGGCGTTCAAGGACATCCCGACCGCGGCCGAGCAGGGCCTGTCGAACATCGAGGTCAAGATCTGGCACGCGATGTACGCACCGAAGGGCACGCCGCAGCCGGTGATCGAGAAGCTGTCGGCGGCGCTGCAAAAGGCGGTGACCGACCCGGGCTTCCGCGCCAAGATGGCCGAGCTGGGCGCCGAAGCGGTGCCGGCCCAGCGCGCCACGCCGGATTCGCTGAAGACCTTCCTCGGCAACGAAATCAACAAGTGGACCCCGGTGATTCGCAAGGCCGGCGTCTATGCCGACTGAGTCGATGCGACACTGACCGACTGACCGACTGACCCACTGGCCGCTTCGCCGCCGCTGCTTCCGGCGCGGCGCAGCGGACCGGAGCGGTACCCGAGGCCACGCGCAGACGCGTGGCCTTTTTGTTTTTGCATGGTGGAAAGCGGACTTCGGCGGCGCAATGACTGGAGCAGGGGCCGGTGCGGCCGTCCAGCCCGTCTATATTGGGAGGCCTATATTGGGAGACGCGGGCGGCGCGAGGGCGAATATGGGGCGAACAAGCCGCGTCGGCGGTGGCTGCGCCCGCTCTTGAATTCCGTCAGGCCGTCGCCAAGTAGCTGCCTGAACCCAACTCAGAAGCCACCATGGAACAGTATCACGGCACTACCATCGTCAGCGTCCGGCGCGGCAACCAGGTTGCCCTGGGCGGTGACGGCCAGGTCACTCTCGGCAATATCGTGATGAAGGGCACCGCGCGCAAGGTGCGCCGCATCTACAACGGCAAGGTCCTGGTGGGCTTCGCCGGCAGCACCGCCGATGCGTTTTCGCTGCTGGACCGTTTCGAGGCCAAGCTGGAGAAGTACCAGGGCAACCTGACGCGCGCCGCGGTCGATCTGGCCAAGGACTGGCGTTCCGACCGCGCGCTGCGCCGGCTCGAGGCGATGCTGATCACGGCCGACCGCGACACTACGCTGGTGATCACCGGCAACGGCGACGTGCTCGATCCCGAAGGCGGCATCGCGGCAATCGGCTCGGGCGGCGCCTATGCGCAGTCGGCCGCCAAGGCGCTGATGGAGAACACCGAGCTGTCGCCCCGGGACGTGGTCGAAAAATCGCTGGGCATCGCCGGCGAACTGTGCATCTACACCAATACCAATTTCGTTATCGAGACGCTCGAGTGAGCGTCCGCCTCACGCTTTCCCGCACGTGACGCCCGCCGGGCGCACCACCGCGCCGCAGGGCGCCGTGGCGGCGCCCTGACCGGCCCTCATTGAACGGATACCCGGATACCGAGACCCATGTCCCACACCATGACTCCGTCGGAAATCGTTTCCGAACTCGACAAGCACATCATTGGCCAGAACAAGGCCAAGAAGGCCGTCGCGGTGGCACTGCGCAACCGCTGGCGTCGCCAGCAGGTGGCCGACCCGCTGCGCCAGGAAATCACGCCGAAGAACATCCTGATGATCGGCCCGACCGGCGTCGGCAAGACCGAGATCGCGCGGCGCCTGGCCAAGCTGGCCGATGCGCCCTTCATCAAGATCGAGGCCACCAAGTTCACCGAGGTCGGCTATGTCGGCCGCGACGTCGACACCATCGTGCGCGATCTGGTCGAAATGGCAATCAAGCAGACGCGCGAGTCCGAGATGAAGAAGGTGCGCACCAAGGCCGAGGATGCCGCCGAGGACCGCCTGCTCGACGTGCTGCTGCCGCCGCCGCGCGACATCGGCTTCTCCCAGCCCGAGGAAAAGGATTCCAACACCCGCCAGGTCTTTCGCAAGAAGCTGCGCGAGGGGCAGCTGGACGACAAGGAGGTCGAGCTCGAACTGGCGGCCGCGGTGCCGAGCCTGGACATCATGGGCCCGCCGGGCATGGAGGACATGACCGAGCAGCTGCGCAGCATGTTCGCCGGCCTCGGCCAGGGCAAGAAGCTGCGCCGCAAGATGAAGGTCAAGGAAGCGTTCAAGCAGCTGATCGACGAGGAAGCGGCCAAGCTCGTCAATGACGACGACCTGAAGCAGAAGGCGCTGGCCAATGTCGAGCAGAACGGCATCGTGTTCCTCGACGAGATCGACAAGATCGCCAGCCGCAGCGAACTGGGCGGCGGCGAGGTATCGCGCCAGGGCGTGCAGCGCGACCTGCTGCCGCTGGTCGAGGGCACCACGGTCAGCACCAAGTACGGCATGGTGCGGACCGACCATATCCTGTTCATCGCCTCCGGCGCGTTCCACCTGTCCAAGCCGAGCGACCTGATCCCCGAACTGCAGGGCCGCTTCCCGATCCGCGTCGAGCTCGAATCGCTGTCGGTGGCCGACTTCGAGGCGATCCTGACGCAGACCGACGCCAGCCTGACCAAGCAGTACCAGGCGCTGCTGGCCACCGAGCAGGTCGAGCTGGTGTTCGCGCCGGACGGCATCCGCCGCCTGGCCGAGATCGCCCACTCGGTCAACGAGAAGGTCGAGAACATCGGCGCGCGCCGGCTGTACACGGTGATGGAGCGCCTGCTCGAGGACTTGTCGTTCCACGCCACCCGTTCGAGCGGCGAGACCGTGACGATCGATGCGGCCTATGTCGACGAACGGCTCGGCGATCTGTCGGCCAACGAGGACCTGTCGCGCTACGTGCTGTAAGCCGCAGCGATTGTCCCGGCGCCTGTGTCCGAAGTGCGCCTTCCCAGCGATGGGAAGGCGCATTTTTTTTGGTCCCCGGGACACCCGCCAGTGAAGTGTGGTTCTCATGTGGGAATCGTCTTACTCCCCTTTCGGAAGCCCCCGTCTGCTTGCAAAAGCGCACCGCACATAACCTTCATATACGACGAGACAGCAAGGCGGACGCCAACGTCGCCCTTGCAAACTCGAACCGTTCGACAACGACAGGAGCGCGACATGATGAAGAAATGGCTGTCTGCTGCAGTGTGTTCGATGATGGTTGCCGCACCGGCCGGCTTTGCGCTGGCGCAGAGCGCGCCGTCCGGCGCCCGTGCCGACTATGACGCCGCCGTCTCGCGGGCCGACGCCGACTACAAGAACGCCAAGACCCGTTGTGACGCCATGAAGGACAACGCCGAAGACGTCTGCGAGGCCGAGGCCAAGCGCGATCGCGACGTGGCCAAGGCCGAGGCCGAAGCGCGCCGCGATGGCACCGAAGCGGCCCGCGCCAAGGTCCTGAAGGTCAAGGCCGACCGCGAGTACGAAGTCGCGAAGGAACGCTGCGACGACAAGAAGGGCAACGACAAGGACGTTTGCGTGAAGGAAGCCAAGACCGCGCATGAGAAGGCGCTGGGCGAGGCCAAGACGACCCGCGCGGCTGCCGGCGGCGGTACGCGCACCGATGTGGCCGAGGCGCGCCGCGAGGCTCGCAAGGACACCAGCGACGCGGCCTACAAGGCGGACAAGGAGAAGTGCGACGCGATGTCGGGCGACGCCAAGGACCGCTGCGAAGCCGACGTCAAGGCGAAGTACAACCGCTGATCCATCAGCAATCCATCAGCAAGCGATCAGCAAGCATCAGCAATGGGCCGGCCGCGGCTGACGCGGCCGGTTCCGTCCCGACGCAGCGAGCGAAGTCGCCAACGCATCAATCGACATTGAGGAGCGGATCATGAACTGGGACCAGATCGAAGGGAAGTGGGAGCAGGCCAAGGGCAAGGTCAAGGAGAAGTGGGGCCAGCTCACCGATGACGATCTCACGCAGATCAACGGCAAGCGCGATCAGCTGGCCGGCAAGATCCAGGAGCGCTATGGCTACACCAAGGAGCGCGCCGAGGAGGAAATGCGCGAGTGGGAGCGCGACACGCGCTGGTGACATCGGCCCGTGACATCCGTTGACGGCCGGTAAGCCAGGTAAGCGTTGGTAAGCACGCTGGCACGGCCGCCACGACGATGAGAAGCTTGCGCCTCGTTGGGCTGCAGTATGGCCGTAAGCAGGAGGTCCAAAATGAAGCATATCGGTTTGATGTCGGCAGGCGTGTTGGCCGGGCTGGCCGGGGCGACGGCGTTCCTGTGCGCCGTGCCGGATAGCAGCGAAGCCACGCGCATCGATGCCGCGGCGGGCGACGGCAGGGTCAAGATCTCGCATGCCTTGTTCGTCAGCGAGTCCGCCGAGTACGGCGCACGCTCGAACCGGCATGCGTTCGATGCATTGCGGGTGGGTACCGGCGGCATGACCGGCGCGACCGGCACGACGGACATGGCCGATCGTGCAGCCCACGGCGGCGACGACCTCGGCTGGGACTACGTGCAACTGCGGCTGTGAAGCGGCGCGCGGCGATGGCCGTGATGCGATACGGCAAGGGCCTGCGAATGCAGGCCCTTTTTACGTTTGCTCGGCGCGCTAGCGCGACACCGGCCGCTTGGCGAGCTTGCGCTGCAGCGTGCGCCGATGCATGTTCAGCGCCCGCGCTGTTGCCGAGATGTTGCCGCCGTGTTCGGCCAGCACGCGCTGGATATGCTCCCACTCCAGCCGCGGCACCGACAGCGGCAGCGGATCCTCGAGCGCGGCCTCGGCAACCACTTCCGAGATGCCGGATTTCAGCGCGGCGAGGATCGAATCGACATTGGCCGGCTTGGCCAGATATTCGTCGGCGCCCTGTTTGACCGCCGCCACCGCGGTGGCGATGCTGGCGTAGCCGGTCAGCACCAGGATGCGCGCGCACGGCAGCATCGCCCGCAGTGGCGCCACCAGCTGCAGCCCGGAGTCGGCCGGCGCGGTTACGCCGGCCGCGGGGCCGGCGGCCAGATGCAGGTCCAGCGTGACATAGCGGAACGCGGTCTTCTCGGCGAGCGCCAGCGCGTGGTGGCGGTTGTGCGCGATCTCGACCGCAAAGCCGCGCCGCGACAGCGCGCGTGCGAGCGTGTCCGAGAACACCGGATCGTCATCGATCACCAGGAAGGGTGCGCCGGCGTCGCCGTTGTCGGCGGCAGCGGCAGAGGAAAGGGAAGCGGTCGACGTCAAGTTCATGCCGCGTGCTCCAATGAGTCGCTGATCGCCGGCAGCCGCAGCTCGGCCACGGTGCCGCCTTCGGGACGGTCCTGCCACAGCAGCCGCCCCCCCATCTGGCGCGCCACGCTCTGCGCCAGATAGGCGCCGATGCCCTGGCCGCCGTGCGTGCTCGCCACCGGCGCTTCGCCCAGCCGCGCGCGCAGCGCCGCCGGCATGCCGGTGCCATCGTCGATCACGCGCAGCACCAGTTCGCTCGGTCCGCTCCGACGATCGAGCGCGATCGACAACCGCAGCGGCAAGTCGCCGCGTCCGGCGGCCTGCTGGCTGCGGGCCGCGTTGTCGAGCAGGATCGTCAGCATCTGTCCGGTCCGTGCCGGCTCGATCGGCACGTCGGCGGCGTCCGCGGCGATCGTGGTGTCGACCCGCGCCTGCGGATGGCGCAACTGCCAGCCGTCGGCGAAGGCGGGCAGCCAATGTCCGACCGGCTGCAGCGCGCTGGCGCGGTTCGCCTCGCGCAATCGCGCCAGGATGCCACGGCAAAGCGCCAACTGCTGCTCGACGGTATCCAGGTCCGGCAGGTAGTCGCGTATCGCGGTACCGCCGCGGGCCGCGTCCGCCGCGTCGGCGCGCAGCTCGCCGGCGATCACGGCGAGCGTCGACAGCGGCGTGCCGATCTCGTGGGCGACCGTCGCCGCCTGCGCGTTCAGCGACTCGACCCGCGCCTCGCGCAGCAGCCGTTCGCGCGCATCGGCCAGTTGCGCCTCGCGTTCGCGCAGCACGCCCGACAGCCGCGCGACGAACAGCGCGATCATCACGGCGCTGGCCACGAAGTTCAGCCACATGCCGACCAGGTGGTAGACCACCGCGTTGTCGGGGTTGTGCAGGTGCAAGGGCACGTATTCGAACAGCATCAGCGAATAGCAGGCCAGCGCGTACAGCGCCAGCGCGACCACCTGGCGCCACGGCACGATGGCCGCCGCCAGCGCCAGTCCCGGCAGATAGAACGAGACGAAGGGATTGGTGGCGCCGCCGGTGAAGAACAGGATCGCCGACAGCGCGGTCAGGTCGACCAGCAGCTGTCCCATCAGCTCGGCATCGCCCGGCACCGAGCCGGCGCGCGCATGCTGGCGCAGCCGCCAGGCGGTCAGCAGATTGAACAGCGCCTGCAGCACGAAGATCGTCAGCAGCGGGCGATAGGGCAGTTGCAGCGCGGCGAGCGTCTCGGCCCAGACCAGCAGCAGTCCCTGTCCGCCGAGGATGGCCCAGCGCAGCCAGTACACGCGGCGCAGGCTCAGCAGGCTGTCTGCGCCGAGGCCTTGCGCGCGGAGGGATTCGCCTGCGGGTGGGGCGGCGTGGGCGGTCATCGTCATGCCGCGAGTGTAGCAATGGCGCCGCCACCGGCCGGCTCGTGCGACACCATGCCGCATTGGTCACGCGGCGGGGCGCTGCCAGACTGGCGGATTGCATCGCGTGGGTCTCCATGGCGTGTTCGTGCCCGCCCTGACCCTGCAGCGGTTCATGGTCTAATCGCGCTGTTACGGGGCCATTTACCCGACCATCTACCCGACCATTTACACGACCGGTCACACGACTGTTTGCACGACCATTCACGCGGACTTCCCGCCTCCGCCAAACCGCCTCGATTGAACGAATTGCACCGAGAAAGGATAGAGATGCAAGCCAAGCTGTTCGCCGCCGCCGCCGCATGCTGCGCGCTGTTTTCCACCGCTGCCTCCGCGCAGATCGACATCCGCAACGCATGGGCGCGCGGCACCGTGCCGGCGCAGACCGCCACCGGCGTCTTCATGACGCTGCACGCCCACCAGAACGCGCGCCTGGTCGGCGTCTCGACGCCGGCGGCCGCGACCGCCGAGGTGCACGAGATGAAGATGGAAGGCAACGTGATGCGGATGCGCGCGCTGGACGCGCTGCCGTTGCCGAAGATGGAAGACGTCGAGCTCAAGCCCGGCGGCTACCATGTGATGCTGCTGGGTTTGAAGGCGCCGCTGAACGTCGGCGACAAGGTGCCGGTGACGCTGAAGTTCGAACAGGGCGGCAAGCTGATCGAGCAGCGCGTCGAAGCCGAAGTGCGCGGGCTGACGGCGCCGGCTCACGGCGGCGGCGCCGCGGCCAATCACAAGCACTGACGTCACGCTTCGCCGCAACGCCAGCGGATCGCACCGGCGCGAAGCCGGCCGGTCCGCGGCCGAACCGCCGGGTATCAACCGCGCAGGCTGATCGCCTCGTCCAGCCCCTGGCCCGCGCCGACCGCCAGCAGCCGTTCGCGCAGCCACGCATGCCCCGGATCGGCATCGTTGCGCTCGTGCCAGATCGCGCTGAAGGTGAAGCCGGGAAACGCGAACGGCGGCTCGAACACCGCGAAGCGCGGATCGTCTTCCAGCGCCGCCAGGCTGCGGCGCGCCGTGGTCAGGACCAGGTTGGTGCCGGCGATCAGCGCCGGCGCGACGCTCCAGTGCGGCACCACGCAGGCGATCTTGCGGCGCCCGCCGTGCTTGGCGATCGCGGCATCGATCGGATCGACCTTTGCGCTGTGGGCGGCCACCAGCACGTGCGAGCGCGCCAGGTACGCAACCTGGTCCAGCCGCCCGTGGTCGCGCACCGTCGCCGCATCGACCGCGCAGCCGTACTCCTCCTCGAACAGCGCCGCCATCCTGACGCCCTCGGGCTGATAGACGAACACGCCCAGCGCCAGATCGATCTCGCCATCGGCGACCTGCGCCGACATCGCTTCGCGGCTGCCCTGCGTCACCACCAGCTCGATGCCGGGCGCGGCCTTGCGGACGGCGCGCAGCAGATTGGGCAGCACCACCATCGCGCCGTAGTCCGACATCGCCAGACGGAAGGTGCGCCGGGCCGTGGCCGGCTGGAAGCCAGACGGACCGAGCAGGATGCGCACCTGTGCGAGCGCCTCGGCCAGCGGACCGGACAGTTCGTGCGCCCGCGCGGTCAGCACCAGCCCGCCCTGGCCGCGCACCAGCAAGGGGTCGTCCAGCAGCTGGCGCAGCCGGGCCAGCGCGTGGCTGACCGCCGGCTGGCTCAGATGCAGCCGCAAGGCGGCGCGGGAAATATGACGCTCGGCCAGCAGGGCCTCGAGCACGACCAGCAGGTTCAGGTCGACGTTGCGCAGATTATTCATGCGGCGAATATTAAACGTTCGAAACGAGAATTGGAAATCCATCCGGCGTAGGGGCAGACTGGCGCGGTCTCGTTTTCGCAAGCATCGAGGAGGTCGCATGTTGTCTTCGTCCCATCCCGCCGCCCCGGCCCTTGCGGCCGCGGTGCCGGTGCTGATCGCCGCGCTGGCCGGCGCCATGATCCCGCTGCAGGCGGGCGCCAATGCCGCGCTGGGCCGCGCGCTCGGGCATCCGTTGTGGGCCACGCTGGTGTCGTTGCTGGTCAGCCTGGCGGTCGTGGTGGTGCTGATGCTGGCGCTGCGTGTCGGTCCGCCGGGCGCCGGCTGGGCGGGCGGGCCCGCGTGGATGTGGATCGGCGGCGCGGTCGGCGTGTTCTATCTGACCGCCGCGCTGATGCTGGCGCCGCGGCTCGGCGCCAGCGGCTTCATCGCGGCGGTGGTGGCCGGCCAGATGCTGGCGTCGCTGTGGATGGACCATGCCGGCCTGGCCGGCTTCGCGGTGCGCGAACTGACGGCGCCGCGGCTCGGCGGCGCGCTGCTGATCGTGCTGGGTGTGGTGGCGATGCAGTGGAGCGGACCGGCGCGCGTGGGCGCGGCGCTGGATTGAAACGGCGGGACCGATGGGAAAGCCAAGCCGCTGACCGGCTCCCTGTCCGTGTTCACTGTCCCGCTTGAGCCTGCCGCGCGCGCAGGCAGTCCGGACACAGGCAGTGCTGCCCCGGCACGATCAGCCGGGCCGGCAGCAGCGGCATCGTCGCGCACCAGCAATGCGGCAGGCCGGCGGCATGGCCGCAGACGAAGCGCGCGCCGCAGGCCGCGCACTGCTCGACCGGCCGCAACTGGCCGGTCAGCACGGCAGCGGGGCCGGTGTTCGCGCCGGGGCTTTTCGCAGCGCCTTCTGCTGACATCGCGGTGGCTTCCGTTGGCGTAGTTGTTGCATGAAAGGAACGGCCGATGGGCCCTCGGACGCACCGTTGGCGCCCCGCGCAGGGTCCGGTCGGCCCTGTCGCTAGCGTGGCACCCCGTTTCTTGTAAAATTCGGGCGCCTGCCGCGGGGCGCCGGATGCGCCGCGTTGCCATGATACCTGTCGATTTTCACGGATTGCCATGACCTCCGATACCTCCGGGCCCACCGCAACCGCAGTGGCCGCCATCGCCCCCGCCCTCAAGGCCGAGATCCTCGCCGAGGCGCTGCCCTATATCCGCAAGTTCCATGGCAAGACCATCGTGGTCAAGTACGGCGGCAATGCGATGACCGAAGAGAAGCTCAAGCATGGCTTCGCGCGCGACGTGATCCTGCTGAAGCTGGTCGGCATGAATCCGGTGGTCGTCCACGGCGGCGGTCCGCAGATCGACGAGGCGCTGAAGAAGGTCGGCAAGGTTGGCACCTTCATCCAGGGCATGCGCGTCACCGACGAAGAGACCATGGAAGTGGTCGAGTGGGTGCTCGGCGGCGAGGTTCAGCAGGACATCGTGATGCTGATCAACCAGTACGGCGGCCAGGCGGTCGGCCTGACCGGCAAGGACGGCGGCCTGATCCGCGCCAAGCGGCTGAAGATGCCGGACCGCGAGAATCCCGGCGCGTTCATCGACATCGGCTATGTCGGCGACATCGAGGCGATCAATCCGGCGGTGGTCAAGGCGCTGCAGGACGATGCCTTCATCCCCGTGATCTCGCCGATCGGCTTCTCCGACGACGGCCAGGCCTACAACATCAACGCCGACGTGGTGGCCGGCAAGATGGCCGAGATCCTGAAGGCCGAAAAGCTGGTGATGATGACCAATATCCCCGGCGTGATGGACAAGAAGGGCAATCTGCTGACCGACCTGTCCGCGCGCGAGATCGAGGAGCTGTTCGCCGACGGCACCATCTCGGGCGGCATGCTGCCGAAGATCTCGTCGGCGCTGGACGCCGCCAAGAGCGGCGTGAACTCGGTGCACATCATCGATGGCCGCATCGAACATTCGCTGCTGCTTGAGATCCTGACCGAGCAGGCGTTCGGCACCATGATCCGTTCGCACTGACGTACCGCCACCAGGCGCCCGCCGTCGCCGCGGCGGCGCGGCGCCTTCCCCTCGTGCCTTCCCACGCCTCCCGCCGCTCCCCCCACCGCCTGCGGCATCGCCCGGCCGGCAACAACGCCGGCGACACGGTCTGGCTGTTCGATCTCGACAACACGCTGCACGATGCCTCGCACGCGATCTTCCCGGCGATCAATGCCGCGATGACCGCGTACGTCGCGCGCGTGCTCGGCTGCGACGAGGCCACCGCCAGCCGGGTGCGCGTCGACTACTGGAAGCGCTATGGCGCAACGCTGCTCGGCATGATCCGCCATCACGGCGTGGACCCGGCCGACTTCCTGCGCGCCGCGCATGAATTCCCCGACATCGCGCGGATGGTGCGCGTGCGCCGCGGCCTTGCGAAGCAGCTGCGCCGCCTGCCCGGCCGCAAGGTGCTGCTGACCAACGCGCCGCAGGACTACGCCCGCGCGGTGCTACGCGTGGCCGGCATCGAGCACTGTTTCGAGCGCGTGATCGCCATCGAGCAGATGTGGGTCCATGGCGATCTGCGTCCCAAGCCCGATCGGCGCATGCTGCGGCGTCTGCTGGCACGGCTGCGGATCGCGCCGGGCCGCGCCGTGCTGGTCGAGGACACCGTCTCGCATCTGAAGCGCTATGCTGGCCTGGGGATACGCACCGCGTGGATCACCGGCTATCTGCGCTCGATCGCGCCGAGCCGGCCGCATGACATACCGGCGGGCGCGGCGCGCGATGCC
>NZ_AMPR02000440.1:0-19146 GCF_000307735.3 Cupriavidus sp. HPC(L)
ACCGGCGGCCGCGGGCGCAGCGGCGCCCTCGTCCTGCTGGCCGTCGTCTTCGCGCAGGCGGCTGCGATCGAGCGCCCCGGCCTCTTCCAGCACCGGATAGGCGGTCGCGCAGAACAGCGAGTTCAGCCGCTTCAGGTCGCTGATCACGTCCAGGTGCAGCGAGCTGGTGTCGATGCTCTCGATGGTCTGCGTGGCGACGCGGCGCAGGTGGGTATGCGAATACTTGCGCTCCAGTTCGCGGAAGGTCGCCTTCTCGCGCATCAGCTGCCGCGCGCTCTTCAGGTCACCGTTCAGGAACACCGACAGCCCCAGCCGCAGATTGCTGATCAGCCGCGCATGCATCTCGGTGATCTCCTGCATGCCAGCTTCCGAGAACACCAGGTTGTGCGCGATCTTCTTGTCGCGCGCATCGAGCAGGATCCGCTCGATGATGTCGGCCGCATGCTCCAGATTGATATTGAGCGAGATGATCTCGGTCCAGCGGCGGCCGTCGCGCTCGTCGAGCGCCTCGACGCTGATGCGCGTCAGATACAGCTTGATCGCGGTATAGAGATCGTCGATCTCGTCGTCGATGCGGCAGGTGGCGGCGGCCAGCTTGGCGTCGTTGGTCCGCAGCACGCGCAGCATGTTGTCGAGCATCTGCTCGACGCGGTCGCCGATGCGCAGCACCTCGCGCGCGGCGTTGGCCAGCGCCAGCGTCGGCGTGGACAGCGCGGCCGGATCGAGGTGGCGCGGCGTGACCTGGCTCTCGCCGGTGTTGCGGCCCGGCAATATCGCTTCGCACAGCCGCGCCAGCGGCGCGGTCAGCCCGATCAGCGCGACCGCCAGCACCACGTTGAACAGCAGGTGGAAATTGACGATCAGCCGCTGCGGGTCCGCATCGAGCGCGCGCAGCAGCGTCTGCGCCTCGTCCAGCAGCGGCAGCGCCACCACGCAGCCGAGCAGGCGCGACAGCAGATTGCCCAGCGTCACCCGTTTGCCGGGCTGGTTGTTGCCTGAGGTCGTCAGGAACGCCGAAATGCCGGAACCGAGGTTGGCCCCGAGCACCAGCGCCAGCGCGACGGGGATGGACACCACGCCCGCCGAGGCCAGCGCGCCGCAGAACAGCACCACCGCCAGGCTGGAATAGGACAGCACGGTCAGGAAGGCGCCGACCAGCATGTCGAGCGCGGTGTCGCCGGTCAGGCTGGCGAACAGCACCTTGACGCCGGCGGCCTCGACCACCGGACGGGTCGCATTGGAGATCAGCTCCAGCGCCAGCGTGATCAGCCCCAGGCCGATCAGCACGCGGCCGACGTGGCCCGGCCTGCTGCCCTTCCAGCTCAGATGCGCGATCACGCCGATGAAGATCAACAGCGGCGACAGCCACGACAGGTCCAGCGAGAACACCTGCACCATCATCGCGGTGCCGACATTGGCGCCGAGCATGATGGCCAGCGCGGGCGCGACCGCGATCAGGCCCTGGCTGACGAAGGAGCTGACGATGACGGCGGTCGCATTGCTGCTTTGCACCAGGCCGGTCACGCCGAGGCCGGCGGCGAAGGCGGTGAAGCGATTGGCAACGCTGGCGGAGAGCACGTGGCGCAGGTTCGCGCCGTAGACGCGCAGAATACCGACCTTGACGATATTCGTGCCCCAGACCAGCAGCGCGACCCCGGAGAGCAGATGAAGCAGAACGCCCATGGTGTGGCACCCATTGCGGCCGGTGCGGCGGTCAGAGGCAGGGGCCGCCCGGCCCTTGTTGTGAATGAACGGCCATTATGCGCCCGCGCTGCGGACGAGGGCAACGCGGGGCGCCGGCGATGGTGCGCTTCGCAACGCTGGGCGGCGTTGCGGTTTTTGCGCGAAGGACGTTCAGTGGCCCTCGAATCGGCACACGGTAAAGAGCGGCAGGCCGCTGTCGAGCAGATGGCGCGAGCCGCCGAGCTCGGGCAGGTCGACGATCGCTGCGCCTTCCACCACGGTGGCGCCGAGCCGCTCGAGCAGCCGGCGTCCAGCCATCATGGTGCCGCCGGTGGCGATCAGGTCGTCGATCAGCAGCACGCGGTCGCCGGGCTTGCAGGCATCGGCGTGGATCTCGACGGTGGCGCTGCCGTATTCGAGCTCGTATTCCTCGGCCACGGTCTGGAATGGCAGCTTGCCCTTCTTGCGGATCGGCACGAAGCCCAGGTTCAGCTCGTAGGCGACGATCGCGCCGAGGATGAAGCCGCGGGCATCGATGCCGGCCACCATGTCGAGGCCGGCGTCCATGTAGCGGTGCACGAATACGTCGATCAGCACGCGCAGCGTCTTCGGGTCCTGCAGCAGCGGCGTGATGTCGCGAAACATCACGCCGGGCTGCGGCCAGTCCGGCACGGTGCGGATGCGGTCGCGCAGATAGGTGGTCACGTCGCCCAGCGGCGGGGACTGGATGGTGGGAGCGGGCATGGTCGGAAACAACGGATGAAGGGGTTGGCTGAAGCGCCAGTCATCTAGGATAGCGGCTGCGTCAGCGCTCGGTGATCCGCTGCTCGGCCGCCTCGAGCGCCTCGGGCGTGCCGCGCAGCACCAGGATGTCGCCGGGTTCGAGCACGGTATCGGGCTGCGGATCGAAGGCACGGATGCCGCGCCGCCGCACGGCGGTGACCTCGACGCCGATATGCTCGAGCCCCAGCGTGCCGAGGCGGCGGCCGACCGCGGTCGCGTCCGGGCCCAGCGACAGCGAATGCAGCCGCACCGAGTCGCGCTCGATCATGTCCTCCTCGTCGTCGCGGCCGTGGAAGTAACCGCGCAGCAGGCTGTAGCGCGCATCGCGGGCCTGCTGCACGCCGCGCACCACGCGCCGCATCGGCACGCCCAGCAGCACCAGCGCATGCGAGGCCAGCATCAGGCTGCCCTCGATGATCTCGGGCACGACCTCGGTCGCGCCGGCGCGCTGCAGCGCTTCCAGCTCCGAATCGTCGACCGTGCGCACGATCACCGGCAATGCGGGCTCGAGCTCGTGCACATGGTGCAGCACCTTCAGCGCCGACGGCGTGTTGGCATAGGTGATGATCACCGCCGCGGCGCGATGAATGCCGGCGGCGATCAGCGCCTCGCGCCGCCCCGCGTCGCCGTAGACCACCGTATCCCCGGCCGCCGCGGCCTCGCGCACGCGGTCCGGATCCAGGTCCAGCGCGACATAGCCGATGCCCTCGCGCTCGAGCATGCGCGCCAGGTTCTGCCCGCTGCGGCCGTAGCCGCAGATGATCGCGTGCTTCTCGGTCTGCAGGCTCTGCGCGGCGATGCGGGTCATGTTCAGCGACTGCAGCAGCCATTCGTTGGCGGCAAAGCGCATTGCGATCGCATCGCTGTACTGGATCAGGAACGGCGCCACCAGCATCGACAGCAGCATCGACGCCAGGATCACCTGCGTCAGCACCGGATCGACCAGGCCCAGCCCGTCGATCTGGTTCAGCAGCACGAAGCCGAACTCGCCGGCCTGTGCCAGCCCCAGGCCGGTGCGGATCGCCACGCCGGGACGCGAGCCGAACAGCCGCGCCAGCCCGGCGATCAGCACGAACTTGAACAGCACCGGCACGATCAGCAGCGTCAGTACCAGCCACAGGTTGTCGATCACCACGCGCACATTGAGCAGCATGCCGATGGTGACGAAGAACAGCCCGAGCAGCACGTCGCGGAACGGCTTGATGTCTTCCTCGACCTGATGCCGGTATGGCGTTTCCGCGATCAGCATGCCGGCCATGAAGGCGCCGAGCGCCATCGACAGGCCCAGCCGCTCGGTCAGGGCCGCCATGCCCAGCGTGACCAGCAGCAGGTTCAGCATGAACAGTTCCTGCGAGCGGCGCGCGGCCACCACGTGGAACCAGCGGCTGACCACGCGCTTGCCCAGCACGAAGATCAGCGTCAGCGCCACCACGATCTTGACGATGGCCAGCGCCAGCGCCATCGGCAGTTCGCCCGGGTCGCGCGACAGCGCGGGGATCACGATCAGCAGCGGCACCACCGCCAGATCCTGGAACAGCAGCACGCTGAAGATATTGCGGCCGTGCTCGGTCTCGAGCTCCAGCCGTTCGGACAGCATCTTGGAGACGATCGCGGTCGACGACATCGCCAGCGCGCCGCCCAGCGCGATCGACGCCTGCCAGGTCAGGTCGAACACCGCGCTGAACAGCCAGCCGACCGGCGCCACCGCCAGCATGGTCAGCACCACCTGGCTGCCGCCGAGGCCGAACACCAGCCGGCGCATCGAGCGCAGCTTGGCCAGATTGAACTCCAGCCCGATCGAGAACATCAAAAAGACCACGCCGAACTCGGCAAGGTACTTGGTCTGGCCGGAATCGCTGGCCAAACCCAGCGCGTGGGGCCCGATCAGGATGCCGACCGCCAGATAGCCGAGCATCGGCGGCAGCTGCAGCATGCGGAAGGCGACCACGCCAAGCACGGCGGCGGCCAGCAGCACAAGGGTCAAGTCCAGCGGAGAATGCATTCGGGCGGGCCGGTGTGGGTGCGAGCGATGGTGCGAGCGATGGTGCGGGCGGTGGTGCGGATTGCGGTGCGGCAGTGCAGCGGTTGCGGGCAGTAATGCAAGCGGTGGACCAGGAACGGACCTGCCCGGCCCGGCAGTGTTTCGTCAGGGGGCGGCCGGCCGGCGGAGACGGGACCCGGACGCGAAGGCCGACGCCGCGCCGGACGCGCTGCCACCGGCCCGGGCGCCATCGCATTCATTGGTATACTTCGTCGCCATGATAGCCAATTTCAATGCGGAAAGAGCACTCGAGCTCGCACGCCATACCCTGCAAATCGAAGCCGATGCGGTCGCCGCGTTGTCGTCGCGGCTGACGCCGGACTTCGCGCGGGCGGTGCGGCTGGTGCTGGAGTGCTCGGGCCGCGTGGTCGTTTCCGGCATCGGCAAGTCCGGCCATATCGGCCGCAAGGTCGCCGCCACGCTGGCCTCGACCGGGACGCCCGCCTTCTTCGTCCATCCTGCCGAGGCTTCGCACGGCGACCTCGGCATGATCACGCGCGACGACGTGCTGATCGCCTTCTCCAACTCCGGCGAGACCTCCGAACTGCTGTCGATCGTGCCGATCGTCAAGCGCATCGGCGCCAAGCTGATCTCGGTGACCGGCAATATCGAGTCGAACCTGGCGCAACTGGCCGACGCCCATCTGGACGCCCGCGTCGACAAGGAAGCCTGCCCGCTGAACCTGGCCCCGACCGCCAGCACCACGGCGGCGCTGGCGCTGGGCGATGCGCTGGCGGTAGCGGTGCTCGATGCACGCGGCTTCGGCGAAGAGGATTTCGCACGCTCGCACCCCGGCGGTGCCCTGGGGCGCAAGCTGCTGACCCATGTGCGGGACGTGATGCGCACCGGCAATGCGGTGCCCGAAGTCCGCGAAAGCACGCCGCTGGCGCAGGCGCTGATGGAAATCACCCGCAAGGGCATGGCCATGACCGCGATCGTCGACGCCGACGGCCGCGCGATCGGCGTCTTCACCGACGGCGACCTGCGCCGGCTGCTGGAAACGCCGCGCGACTGGAAGACGGTGCCGATCGGCGAGGTCATGCATGCCAACCCGTTCACGGTCGGACCGGACCAGCTCGCGGTCGAGGCGGTGCAGATCATGGAAGCGAACCGCATCAACCAGCTGCTGGTGGTCGACGCCGACCAGCGCCTGGTCGGCGCGCTGCATATCCATGACCTGACCCGGGCCAAGGTCATCTGACGCACGCCATGCGGGATCTGTTTCCTTCCCTGTCCCGGCTCGCGCTGCGGCTGATGCCGCTGCTGCTGATGGCGCTGGTTGCCGGCAGTACCTTCTGGCTGGTGCAGGTCAATACGCCGCGCGAGGTCAGCGATACCGAACGCCAGAAGCGCCACGTGCCCGACTACTGGATGGAGCGCTTCACCGCCACCGAACTGGCCGAGGACGGCAGCACCAAGATGCGCTTCACCGGCGAGCGGATGATCCATTACGAGGACGACCAGACCTACGAGGTCACGCGGCCGGCGATGCGAGCCTACGAGCCGGATCGGCCGCCGGTGACCGGCACCGCCGACCTCGGCAAGATGAACGCCGACGCGAGCGTGATCGACCTGTTCGGCAATGCCCATATCGTTCGCGTGCAGGGCGCCGATCCGTCGCAGGACCCGCAGATGAGCGCGACGTCGAGCTACTTCCAGATCCTGATCAACGACGACATCGTCAAGACCGACAAGCCGGTCAAGCTGACGCGCGGCCCGTCGGTGATGACCGCCAACGGCCTGGTCTTCAACAATGTCACGCGCGAGGTCAATCTGCTCGGCAATGTGCGCGGCACCATCGTGATGGCGCCGCGCGGCGGCGGCAGCGCGAAACCATGACGCATCGCGCCCGCGCGCCAGGGGCGCACCCCTCGAACGTTCCCTCCCGGACAACGCCAATCAACGCCATCGTGGCCAACATGACCCTGACCCTGACGACCTGGACCCGCCGCCGCGCCGCCGCCGTGCTGCTCGCCTTCGCCGCCGGCATGACGCTGGCCCAGCCGGCGCTCGCCGAACGCGCCGACCGCGACAAGCCGCTGGTGCTCGAGGCCGACAACGCCAGCTACGACGACGTCAAGCAGATCTATACGCTGACCGGCAACGTGGTGCTGACCAAGGGAACCATGGTGCTGAAGTCCGATGCCGCCGAGGTCCGCACCGACCCCGAGGGCTACCAGTACGCGGTGGCGACCTCGAAGGGCGGCAAGCAGGCCTACATCCGGCAGAAGCGCGACAACGTCGACGAGTACATCGACGGCTGGGGCGACCGCATCGAATACGACGGCAAGCAGGAAGTGGCCAAGCTGATCGGCAATGCGCGCATGGCGCGCCTGGCCGGCGCCAAGATCGTCGACGAGATTCGCGGCGCGGGCTGACCTACGACAGCCGCAACGAGTTCTACACCGCGGCCGGCGGCAGCGGCAACGCGGCGCCGGCGAACCCGTCCGGCCGCGTGCGCGCGGTGCTGTCGCCGCGCCAGAGCCAGGGGACCGGCGGCAGCGGTGCCGGCGTGGACCTGAAGGGCTCGCCGACGGCCAAACCCTGACCCCGGCCTGCCTCGGTGCCTGACCCCGTGCCGCCCAGCACGCTTCGCCGCACCTTCGCAGCACGTTCGCATTAAGCAGTATCAAAGGATTGCCCACATGTCCGTTGCCGACACCGCTACCGCCACCGCTCCCGCCGCCAACGCCAACACCGCAGCCGGCGCTGGCGCCGGCACGATGCCCGTCACCAGCAATCTGGTGGTGCGCCATCTGAAGAAGCGCTACGGCTCGCGCACCGTGGTCAAGGACGTGTCGCTCGACGTCAAGAGCGGCGAGGTGGTCGGCCTGCTCGGCCCCAACGGCGCGGGCAAGACCACGTCGTTCTACATGATCGTGGGCCTGGTCGCGCTCGACGAAGGCGACATCGTGCTCGATGGCCAGCACATCAGCGGCCTGCCGATCCACGAGCGCGCGCGCATGGGCCTGTCGTACCTGCCGCAGGAAGCGTCGGTGTTCCGCAAGCTCAATGTCGAGCAGAACATCCGCGCGGTGCTGGAACTGCAGCGGGACAACGGCAAGGCGCTGTCCGCGGCCGAGATCGAGCGCCGGCTCGACAGCCTGCTCGACGATCTGCAGATCGCCCACCTGCGCAACAATCCTGCGCTGTCGCTGTCCGGCGGCGAGCGCCGGCGCGTCGAGATCGCGCGGGCGCTGGCCTCGGCGCCGCGCTTCATCCTGCTGGACGAACCGTTCGCCGGCGTCGATCCGATCGCCGTCGGCGAGATCCAGCGCATCGTCAGCTTCCTGAAGGCGCGCAATATCGGCGTGCTGATCACCGACCACAACGTGCGCGAGACGCTGGGCATCTGCGACCACGCCTACATCATCAGCGAGGGCGCGGTGCTGGCGGCAGGCGAGCCCAAGGAAATCATCGCCAACGAATCGGTGCGGCGCGTTTACCTGGGCGAAAACTTCCGCATGTAATTGCTTGACCCGGGGCGGCACGACACGCGGCTGCCCCGCCCTGCGAGGCAGCGGCTTCGTACGCCGGCAAGCGATGCCACGTTCATGCTCTGGTGATCCATCAGGCAATCGCTTCTGCCCACGCAATCGAAACTTCCGATAGCAAATTCCGTTCCATCGCGGCCGAAGTTGCGCATAAAATAGGCCGCATGAAACCGTCGCTACAGCTACGCCTCTCCCAGCATCTGGCCCTGACGCCGCAGCTGCAGCAGTCGATCCGGCTGTTGCAGTTGTCCACGCTGGAACTGCAACAGGAAGTCGAGCAGGCGCTGACAGAGAATCCGCTGCTCGAACGCGAAAACGACTGGATCGAAAGCCCGCTGCGGGTCGCCGCCGACGGGTCGGTCAATGTGCAGACCGCCACCACGACCCCGCCCGCCGAACCGGCGGCGCCCGCGGACTCGCGCGCGGACGGTGCCGCCGCGGCCGACGATGGCTATGCCGACGGCGCGGGCGACGATTATGGCGGCGACTGGAGCCTGGACGACTTCGCCCGCCGTCCGCAAAGCGATGAGGACGAAAAAACGCCGCTGCAATTGCGCGACGCCGAGCCCACGCTGCGCGAATATCTGATGGAGCAATTGGCTCCGCTGAAAATCTCGACGCGCGACAAGGGCCTGGCGATTTTCCTGATCGAATCGCTCGACGACGACGGTTATCTGAGCGCGTCTCTCGAGGAAATCCTGTCCGAATTGCCGGAAGAGCTCGAATTCGAACTGGACGAAGTGCATGCGATGCTGACGCTGCTGCAAAGCTTCGATCCGCCCGGGGTCGGCGCACGCAACGCAGCAGAATGCCTGTCGCTGCAACTGCGCCGCATCGAACATCCGCAGCGCGACCTGGCGATGACCATCGTCCGCCATCACCTCGAACTGCTGGCCGCGCGCGACTACACGCGGCTGAAGAAGGCCCTGCAGGTCGACGACATGCAGTTGAAGGCCGCGCACGAGCTGATCCGCTCGCTCGCGCCGTATCCTGGCCACGCCTACAGCCGGCCGGAAGCGGACTTCGTGGTGCCCGACGTATTCGTGCGCAAGAGCGGCCACAACTGGATCGCGCAGCTCAATCCCGATGTGATGCCACGGCTACGCATCAACGATATGTATGCGCAAATCTTGCGCGGCGCGAAAGGCGATACCGGCGCCGCGGGATTGCAGCAGAAACTGCAGGAGGCGCGCTGGCTCATCAAGAATATCCAGCAGCGTTTCGACACCATTTTGCGCGTCGCACAAGCCATCGTGGAGCGGCAAAAGAATTTCTTTACGCACGGCGAAATTGCGATGCGCCCCTTGGTTTTGCGGGAGATAGCCGATACACTGGGTCTACACGAGTCGACTATTTCTCGTGTGACGACCAATAAGTACATGGCCACCCCGATGGGGACATTCGAGCTGAAATATTTCTTCGGCAGCCATGTATCGACCGAGACCGGCGGTGCCGCGTCTTCCACCGCAATCCGTGCGCTGATCAAGCAGCTGATAGGAGCCGAAGACCCCAGAAACCCGTTGTCCGACAGCCGGATTGCCGAACTGCTGGGGGAACAAGGCTTCGTCGTGGCGCGACGTACCGTCGCCAAATATCGTGAAGCCTTGAAGATCCCGGCCGTGAACCTTCGCAAGTCTTTGTAGCCGAGTCGCATCGCCTGCCTGGTGCGGCTCTTTCAGAAGGAGAAGCGCTATGAACTTCAAGATCAGTGGACACCACTTGGACATCACGCCGTCGCTGCGTGAGTACGTGGAAACGAAACTGGAGCGAATCCTCAGGCATTTCGATCAGGTTATTGACGTCAGCGTGCTGCTATCGGTCGACAATCAAAAGGAAAAGGATCGCCGTCAACGCGCGGAAATCAATGTGCATCTGAAGGGCAAGGACATCTTTGTCGAAGCGCACCACGAAGATCTCTATGCGGCGATCGACATGCTGGTCGACAAGCTGGACCGGCAAGTGATCCGCTACAAGGACAAGGTGCAGAGCCACGACCGCGAATCGCTGAAGTATCACAGCAGCCTGGTGGCGAACCAGGCCCAGCAGTAGCTTGAAGATTCGGCGCGGCCACAACGCCGGCCGGCCTTGAAGTGAGGAAAGAAGCCGTGCCAGGAGCACGGCTTTTTTGCGCCCGTCGCGGCACGGGACCTTCGCAGCCTATAGGATGAAACCGGAATGGGGTTCCGTCTGGCAGGCTTCCCGGTGTATGCTGTGCAATACATATAGAGAATGCCCGCCCCGTTTCCTTGCGCAATGCCGCTCGGGGCGATCGGCATCGGACGGCAGGGAGCCCCCCTGCACTATAATGTGCCGCACGCTGATAGTCGGGAAGCGGCGGCAACGAACGCACCGCCCAGCAACGGCAGACCGGCCCACGCCGGCAAGGACCGCATGGCGGCGCCAGTTTCAGGAATTCCGCGCATTTCAAATGAACCGTTTGGCCAAACTGCTGCCGCCCGGCAATATCTCGCTCGACGTCAGCGTCACCAGCAAGAAACGCGTGTTCGAACAGGCCGGCTTGCTGTTCGAAAACAACCATGGCGTGGCGCGCGCCACGGTGACCGACAATCTGTTTGCCCGCGAATCGCTTGGCTCGACCGGGCTTGGTGCCGGCGTGGCAATCCCGCATGGCCGCATCAAGGGCCTGAAACAGCCGCTGGCTGCCTTCATGCGGCTTGCCGAGCCGATCCCGTTCGAGTCGCCCGACGGCAAGCCGGTTTCGCTGCTGATCTTCCTGCTGGTGCCGGAACAGGCCACGCAGCAACATCTGGAAATCCTGTCGGAAATCGCTCAGCTATTGTCCGATCGCGACATGCGTGATGGCCTCGCCGCTTTGCCGACGCCCGATGCGGTTCACCAGTTGCTGGTGCAATGGCATCCTTGACCCTCCCGGCATAAGCGCGCAGAGCCGCGCCGACCGCATACAACACCGCCTTAGCGCCCCGCCTCATCCCGCATGGAACTCACCGGCGTCACCTCCCAGTCGATCTTCGACGACAACGCAGCCGACCTCAAACTGTCCTGGGTGGCCGGGCTGGAGGGCGCCGATCGCGCCTTCGACCTCGACTTCGCACGCGAGGCGACCTCGGCGGCCGACCTGGTCGGCCACTTGAACCTCATCCACCCGAACCGGATCCAGGTGCTCGGCAAGCCGGAGATCACCTACTACCAGCGGCTCGACGACGAAACGCGCAAGCGGCAGATGGGTGAGCTGATCCTGCTGGAGCCGCCCTTCCTCGTCGTCGCCGACGGCATGGAGCCGCCGCCCGACCTCGAACTGCGGTGCACCCGCTCGTCGACGCCGCTGTTCACGACCCCGGTGTCGTCGGCCGCGGTAATCGACCATCTGCGGTTGTATCTGTCGCGCATTTCCGCGCCGCGGGTCACGATGCACGGCGTGTTTCTAGACATCCTCGGCATGGGCGTGCTGATCATGGGCGAATCCGGCCTGGGCAAGAGCGAACTCGGCCTGGAACTGATCTCCCGCGGACATGGCCTGGTCGCCGACGATGCCGTTGATTTCGTGCGTCTTGGCCCCGATTTCGTGGAGGGTCGCTGCCCGCCGCTGCTGCAGAACCTGCTGGAAGTGCGCGGCCTGGGCCTGCTCGATATCAAGACGATCTTCGGCGAAACCGCGGTGCGCCGGAAGATGAAGCTCAAGCTGGTGGTCCAGCTGGTCCGCCGCAACGACGGCGAATTCGAACGGCTGCCGCTCGATTCGCAATATCTCGACGTGCTCGGCCTGCCCATCCACATGGTGAAGATCCAGGTTGCGGCCGGCCGCAACCTCGCGGTGCTGGTCGAGGCCGCCGTACGCAACACCATCCTGCGGCTGCGCGGCATCGACACGCTGCGCGATTTCATGGATCGCCAGCGCGCCGCGATGCAGGCCGACGCGGCCTCGCGCGGCCAGGGCCGTCTGCTCTGAGCGTTGGACCGGAGCGCCCACTGAGCGTCTGCTCGAGTACGCATTGACGCATCGGCGTGCCCGACACGCCGGCAGCGTCAACCTGATTGGGGTTTTCAGCGTTTTGTGCTGTAATGGGCATCACGCCCAGCCTGCGCCGTCGCGCATCCTGCGCTTGGCGACCCGATCCTCAGTCAGGAGATTCCAGCATGAAGACACTGATCGCAACCTGCGTGCTGCTGTGCCCGCTGGTCGCCACGGGCGCCTTTGCCCAGACCGCCTCCGGCAACAGCCAGCAGAGCAAGATGAAGACGTGCAATGCGCAGGCGGCCGGCAAGACCGGTGACGAGCGCAAGGCCTTCATGAAGGAATGCCTGTCCGCCAAGCCCGCTACCGCCGGCAACTCGCAGCAGCAAAAGATGAAGGCCTGCAACGCGCAGGCCAGCGGCAAGAAGGGCGACGAACGCAAGGCGTTCATGAAGGAGTGCCTGTCCGCGTGACGGCATACCGGTCGGCCGCTGCGCCCTGAGCGGGCGGACGGCCGATCAAGCGGGCCCATCAAGGCCAATGAAGGCGAATCGCACGGCACCCGGCGGTTCGCTTTTTTCTTTGCTGTTTCGCCGTTCTCGCCGTTCTTGCCGCGCTGCGCGTGCATTGCGCGGCTTTCGCACGCTTTCGCCCCTTTTCCCGCTTGCCGTGCCATCCCGGACCACGGATTTCATCGGACCGTCATGACGCAATCATCACGCGATGCTATCCTTCAAGCGTTATGCGCATCGTCCTCATCACCGGCATTTCCGGCTCCGGCAAATCGGTTGCATTGAACGTGCTTGAAGACGCAGGCTACTACTGCGTCGACAACCTGCCAGCGCAGTTCATCCCGGAACTCGCCCGCTATCTTGCGGCCGAGGGCTACACGCATCTGGGCATCGCCACCGATATCCGCAGCCGCGAATCGCTGGCGCGGCTGCCCGAGACACTGCGCAGCCTGTCGGCCGAGCACGAGGTCCGCGTGGTCTTCCTGACCGCCAATACCGATTCGCTGGTGCAGCGCTATTCGGAAACGCGGCGTCGCCATCCGCTGTCCGTGCGGCTCGCGGCGGGCGAGGCGAGCGGTGCGCCCGCACCGACCGAGACCCCGCTGGTCGAAGCGATCGAGATGGAACGCGAACTGCTGAGTCCGCTGGCCGAATCGGCGCACCGCATCGACACCAGCAATGTGCGCACCAATACGCTGCGCGCCTGGATCAAGGACTTCATTCGCGACGACAATCTGCAGCTGACGCTGCTGTTCACGTCGTTCGGCTTCAAGCACGGCGTGCCCAGCGATGCCGACATGGTGTTCGACGTGCGCTCGCTGCCCAATCCGTACTACGACCTGCAGCTGCGGCCGCTGACCGGACGCGATGCGCCGGTGATCGACTTCCTGCAGAGTCAGCCGATGGTGCTCGCGATGGCAGAGGACATCCGCGCCTATGTCGAGAAATGGCTGCCGAGCTTCGTCGCCGACAACCGCAGCTATCTGACGGTGGCGATCGGTTGCACCGGCGGCCAGCACCGCTCGGTCTATATCGCGGAAAGACTTGCCAACTACTTCCGCGCGCATGGTAATGTGCTGGTCAGACACCGCGAGCTGGTGCCGGTAAGCTGATCCGGCCGACCCAGGCGGTGGATCCCGGCGGCGGCGCAATGTGCTTGCCCCCGCCCTGTGAGCGAAAGTCTTCTCGGGATCGCATGTCTTCCAGTTCCGCAGCGTCCAATCACGCGGCACCGCTCCACGTCGAAGTCGACAGCCTGCCGCTGTTTCCGCTCCACACCGTGCTGTTTCCCGGCGGCCGGCTGCCGCTGCGCGTATTCGAGTCCCGCTACGTCGACATGGTGCGCAATTGCCTGCGCGACAACGCGGCATTCGGCGTCTGCCTGATCGCCAGCGGCACCGAGGTCGCGCAGGAGGGGGCCGCCACCGTGCCGGAAGCCGTCGGCTGTCTCGCCGAAATCGTCGACTGCAATATGGAGCAGCTTGGCGTGCTGCTGATCGAGACACGGGGCAGGCAACGCTTTCGCATCCTCGAACACCATACCCGCGACGACGGCCTGCTGGTCGCACGCGCCGAGCTGCTGCCCGACGACGTGATCGACTGCAAGCTGGAACTGCTGGGCGAATGCCTGGCGGCGCTGCGCCGGATCGTCGCCTCGCTGCACGCGCCGCCGCACAAGCTGCCGTTCGCCGAGCCGATGCAGTGGGAGGATCCGAGCTGGGTCGCCAATCGGCTATGCGAACTGCTGCCGGTGCCGATGAAGGCCAAACAGATGCTGATGGCGCTGCCCGACGCCGGCATGCGGATCGAGATCGTTCATCGCTTCATGCGCCAGCACCACATGTTGTAGCGGCTGTAGCGCGTGGCCGCATCGCCGCGGCCGGTTCCAGCGGGCGAATCACACCTTCAGAACAATTGCGGCGCCACCTCGCCGGCCAGCAGCTTGCGCACCGGCGCCGGCATGCCGAGTTCGTCGAGCCGATCCAGCGACAGCCAGCGCCACTGCTCTTGCGCTGCGTCCACTGCTGCCCCTACCTCACCCGCATCGCGCAAGGCCAATGCAGCCATGTCGACGCGCACCGCGCGGATCAGCAGCCGGAAATGGGTGAAGACATGCGTCATCTCGGCGACCATCGCGGCGCGGGCCGGGGTGCCGAACGCCCGTCCGAATGCAAGCGCGTCGTCCTCGGCCTGTTCGGCGTCGAACGGAAGCGCCGGCACGGGCAGTTCCGGCAGGCTCCACAACCCGCCCCAGATGCCGCTGTCCGCGCGCAGCCGCAGCAGCACCTCGCGGCCATGCCGCACCACCACCATCACCGTACTGCGCTCCGGCACCGGCGCGCGCGCCTTCGGCGTCGGCAGCACCGCCGTCAGGCCCTCGCGGCGGGCCGCGCACAGGTCCGACAGCGGACAGCGCGCCGCATCGTCCAGGCAGGCCGGCTTGCCGCGCGAGCAGACAGTCGCGCCAAGATCCATCAGCCCCTGCGTGTACGCCACCATGTCATCGGACTGGCGCGGGCCCCGCGCGGGCAGCGCGGCCTCGGCCATTGCCCACATCCGGTTCTCGATCGCCTTTTCGCCAGGATGGCCGTGCACGCCGAAGCAGCGCGCGAAGACCCGCTTGACGTTGCCGTCGAGAATCGGCGCGCGCACGCCGGCGCTGAACGCAGCAATCGCCGCCGCGGTCGAGCGGCCGATGCCGGGCAGCTCGGCGAGCAGGGCCGGATCGCTCGGGAAATGGCCGCCGTACTGCTCGACCACCAGCTTTGCGCAGCGGTGCAGATTGCGCGCCCGCGAGTAGTAGCCGAGCCCGGCCCACAGCGCCATCACCTCGTCGGCCGGCGCGTCGGCGAGCGCCTGCACGGTCGGCAGCCGCGCCAGAAAGCGCTGGTAGTAGTCGATCACCGCGCTGACCTGGGTCTGCTGCAGCATGATCTCCGACAGCCAGATCCGGTACGGATCGCGGGTGTTCTGCCAGGGCAGATCGTGGCGCCCGTGCCGGCGCTGCCATTGCACGACGCGGGCGCCGAAATCGGACGGCACCGCGCTGGCGGCGGAATCAGGGGCGGCAGCGGAGTGCGTGGTGGCTCGAGTGGTGGAACGGCGAGGCATCGATGAGTCGCGAGGGGGGCGTCAGTCTTTTCGGGTCAGCGGTGGCGCGTCGTTGCGCTCAACGCTGGCATTGCGGGCAATAGAAGGTAGAGCGCTGGCCCTGCACGATGTGCCGGACCGGCGTGGCGCAGTGCCGGCAAGGCTTGCCGGCACGATCGTAGACGAGGCAGTCGAGCTGGAAATAGCCGCTGGCCCCGTCGCTGCCGACGAAATCGCGCAGCGTGCTGCCGCCGCGCTCGATCGCCAGCGCCAGCGTCTCGCGCACCGCCGCGGCGAGCCTCTCGCAGCGCGCCCGCGACAGACGGCCCGCGGCGGTGGTCGGCCGGATGCCGGCGCGGAACAGGCTCTCCGAGCAGTAGATGTTGCCGACGCCGACCACGATATCGCCCGACAGCAGCACCGTCTTGATCGCGGCGCTGCGCCCGCGCGTATGGCGGTACAGCCAGTCGCCGTCGAAGGCCGGGTCGAATGGCTCGATGCCCAGATTGCGCAGCAGCGGATGGGTGGGCAGCAGCGCCTCCGGCAGCGTGGTCCACAGCACCGCACCAAAACGGCGCGGGTCGCGGAAACGCAGCGTCAGTGGCCGGCCGGCTGCGTCGTGCAGCAGCAGATCGACATGGTCGTGCGTGCCCGGCGCGGGCGGCTCGTGCCATACGCGCAGCGTGCCGGTCATGCCGAGGTGGATCAGCAGCCAGCCGGCGTCTTCACCACCAGCCACGCCATCGGCCACGCCGCCAGCTGTCGCGTCCCCCTCGCGCACGCATTCGAGCAGCAGATATTTGCCGCGCCGCTCGACACGCCGGATCAACCGCCCGGGCAGGCAGGCCTCCAGCTCTTCGGGCACCGGCCAGCGCAGGCCGCGATGGCGCACCGCCACCCCGGCGATGCGGCTGCCCTCCAGATGCGGCAGCAGTCCCCGTCGGGTCACCTCGACCTCGGGCAATTCCGGCATCGAACCTCTCCTTTGCGCACGACTCCAAGCGGCAGACCCCATGTCCGCCATGGTGCCCGCAGCCGGGCATTGTAGCGGCACGTTACAATGGCCCTAACTTGTCATATGGCACGACGCGTGCCGGAGTCCCACCCATGCCGGACCGCCTGGACCGCATCCTCGCTCTGCTCTCTCCCCACGTACCGCTTGACGAGCCGCCTGCGCAGACCCGCGCGCGCGGCGCAGCGCCAGGCCGGCGTCTGCTGCCATTGCTGGTCGCGGCCGTGGTCGGCGCCAGTGCGCTGACCGGCTGCGCCAGTGCGCGCGATGCCCGGTCGGCCCAGGCCGATCCGGCACGCGCGGAGGCAAAGTCCGACGGCGCCGAGCCCGACCGGCCGATGTTCACGTTGAGCAGCGACGGCGAGCTCGAGCCGACCCCGGCCACGCCGCTGCCGCCCAAGATGCCGCTGCCCGAGCTGCCGCTGACGGCCGACATCATGTATCGCGTGCTGGCCGCCGAGATCTCGATGCAGCGGGGCCTGACCGGCCCGGCCTATCGCACCTACGTGGAACTGGCCCGCTCGACCCGCGATCCGCGTTTCGCGCAGCGCGCCACCGAAATCGCCTTCAATGCGCGCGTCCCGCAGCAGGCCCTCGATGGCGCCCGTCTGTGGACCGATCTGGCGCCGACCTCGCCGGCCGCGCGTCAGGTGCTGTCGACCCTGCTGGTGCTGAACGCGCGCTGGGAGGAGGCCGAGCCGCTGCTTTCGCTGCAGCTGAACGGCGTGCCGCCGAGCCATCGGCCCGAGGCCATCCTGCAATTGCAGCAGCAACTGTCGCGCACCAGCGATCCGGCCGGAGCCGCCGCACTGCTGCAGCGGCTGGTCGCCAACGACATGCAGTCGGCCGAGACGCGGCTGGCGCTGGCGCGGGCCAAGGAGACCGCCGGCGATGTGCCGGGCGCGCTGGCCGAACTCGACGAAGCGCAGCGCCTGCGTCCCGACTACGAAGCGGCGGCGCTGATGGCGGCCGAGCTGCGCGCCGACAATGCCCCCGAGCAGGCCATCGCGGGCCTCAAGCGCTTTCTCGACAAGGCCCCGGCTTCGGTAAACGGCCGCATCACGCTGGCGCGGGTCTACCTGCAGCGCAACGAGATGGACGCCGCGCGGCGCGAATTCGAGGCGCTGCGCAAGGTCGCGCCCGACGATCCACGCGTGCCGCTGGCGCTTGGCCTGACCGGACTGCAGGCGCGGCGCTACGACGAGGCAGAGCGCTATCTGCACGAATACCTGCGGCTGGCCGAAAAGGCACCGAGTTCCAATCCCGACGTCGCGTACCAGTATCTGGCGCAGATCGCCGAAGAGCGCAAGGACTACGCGGGCGCGGTGCAGTGGCTGGACCGGATCGAGGACCAGCGCATGGTCGGCGCGGCATCGGTCAAGCGCGCGCAGATGCTGGGCCGCATGGGCCGGTTCGACGATGCGCAGGCGATCTTCGGCGACATGCTGGCCGACGCCGAAGACATCGCCGATCCCGATCAGCGTGCGCAGCGGATGATGGCGGTGCGCCAGGCCGAGGTCGGCATGCTGATGGAAGTCAAGGCCTACGACCGCGCGCGCAAGGTGCTGGACGAACGCATCAAGGCCGAGCCCAACAACGCCGAATGGCTGTACGAGCTGGCAATGCTGGACGAGCGCGAGAAGCGCTACGACAGCATGGAACGCCGGCTGCGCCAGTTCATCGCGTTGCAGCCGGACCAGAAGCAGGGCTACAACGCGCTGGGCTATTCGCTCGCCGATCGCAACATCCGGCTGCAGGAAGCGCTGAAGCTGCTGGAGAAGGCCACCGAACTGGGGCCCGACGATCCCTACATCATGGATAGCCTGGGCTGGGTCAAATTCCGCCTGGGGCAGCTGCAGCCCGCGGCCAAGCTGCTGCGCGACGCTTATGCGAAGGCGCCCGAGGCCGAGATCGCCGCGCATCTGGGCGAGGTGCTGTGGCAGCTCGGCGAGCGCGACGAGGCGCGCAAGACCTGGGAGGAAGGCGTCAAGCTCGACCCGAACAACGAGACGCTGGTCGAGACGCTGCGGCGCTACAACGTGCGGCTGGCGCAGTAGCGTGCCATAGCGTCGACGGCTTTTGCGCGTTGCGCGGCCGCCGGCCTCCGTCGCCATTCATCGCCCAACCATCGACATCCGCCGCCGGCACGGCCGCGCGACCGCGCGCCGTGACCCGGCATCGATCTCCGTTCCACGCATGGACCGATCCCGCCGTACCCTGACCCTGCTTTGCCTGTCCGCGCCGCTGTGGCTCGCTGCCTGCGCCAGCGTCACGCCGTCGCGCCAGTTCGATGCCGCCGCCGGTGCCCGCGCCAGCGAACTGACCGGGCGCTTCGCCGCCAATTACGTCCGCTATGGGCGTGACGAGGGCGTGCAAGGCAGCTTCCATTGGCGCGAGCAGGGCGACAACGTGCGGCTGGACCTGATCTCGCCGCTCGGCCAGACCCTCGCCGTGGTCACCGCGACGCCGTCGGGCGCGACGCTCGACCTGCCCAACGAACCGCCGCGCAACGCGCCGCAGGTCGATGCACTGCTCGAGCAGAGCCTGGGCTTCGCACTGCCGGTGGCCGGCATGCGCGACTGGCTGCGTGCCCGCCC
>NZ_AMPR02000439.1:0-19461 GCF_000307735.3 Cupriavidus sp. HPC(L)
CCGAACCCGTGGCGGCGCCCGGCGCCGACGTCGGCGCATGGGGCGCGGCGCTGCATGCCGCGCTGATCGCTGGCGCCGCGCGTCGCGTGTTCGATCTGACGCTGCAGTATTGCAATGACCGGACCCAGTTCGGCCGCGCGATCGGCAAATTCCAGGCCGTACAGCACCAGCTCAGCGTGATGGCCGAACTGGTCGCCGCCTGCCATATCGCCGGGCAGGTCGGGTTCGCCGGCGATGGCGATCAGCCGGACCGCATCGCCGCCGCGATTGCCAAGGCTCGTACAAGCGAGGCCGCAGCCACCATTGCCGCCACCGCTCACGCGTTGCACGGCGCGATCGGCATTACCGAGGAATACGATCTGCAGTTGCTGACGCGGCGCCTGCATCAATGGCGCATGGCTCACGGCTCGGAGGCGTTCTGGGAGCCGGTGGTCGGCGCGGCCTGCCTGGCGTCCGCGCATACCGCGGTCGACTTCATTCGCGCGGTGACGGACAGCCGCGCACCTTGACGCGCCGGCTGCCGGCTGCCTGCGCACTGCCGCAGCTCACGCCGTCTCGAACAGCTTCTCGTGCGTGCGCGGCCGGGCCGCATGGTCGGGCAGGGCCCGATACCCCGCCGCGAACACCAGCCGGCCCGCCGACCATGTGTGCGTGACCATCGCTTGCCCGGCCACGTCGGCGACCGCGATCACGTCCGCGCGCAGTCCCGGCGCAAGGCGGCCCCGATCGTGCAACAGGCAGGCGTCCGCCGGATTGGCGGTGACCAGCGCGGCCGCCTCGTTCAGCGGCAATTCGGCCAGGCGTGCCGCGGCAAACGCGGCGGCGATCAGCGTCGATGGCTGGTAGTCCGAACACAGGATGTGGCCGACGCCCGCCTGGATCGCGTCGATCGCGCGCATCGATCCGCTCTGGCTGCGGCCGCGCAGCACGTTCGGCGCACCGAAGATGGTCGGTAGCGCGTGGGCGGCGGCCGCCTGCGCGGTGTCGAGGTTGATCGGAAACTCGCTCATGCGCACGCCGAGGGCCTGCATCGCGGTAATGCGCTGCGGGGAATCGTCGTCATGGCTGGCGGTCGGCACGCCGACTTCGTGCGCGCGGGACAGCAGCCGGCGGACCCGCTCGTGCGCACCGTCGCGCTGCTCGGCCTTCTTCGCGGCGGCGTCCGCCGCTTCCTCGCGACTCATGCCATGGTTGCCGACCATGTAGGCAAGGTATGCGTCGAGGGTCTTGAACTGGCCCTGTCCCGGCGAATGGTCCATCACCGACAGCAGGTCGACCACGCCCTCGAGCATCAGCATCTCGAGCACCGGCACCGCGGCAGCGTCGGTCACTTCGTAGCGGCAATGGATTCGGTTATCGACGAGGCTGTGGTCGCGATATGCCGCCACGGTGCGCACCAGTTCGGCCGCCGTGTCGTTGTTGCGTACGCCGAACTGGTTATTGGCGAAGGACAGCGCATGGTAGGGCGTCGTGATGCCGGCCGCCGCGTTGCGCCGATCGACCTGTGCCACGGCGAAGTCCATCGGGAACAGCACGTTGGCGCGCGGTTCGACCTCCTTCTCGATCGCGTCGCAATGGACGTCGATCAGGCCGGGCATCACCGTGTGCCCGCGCAGCGCCACGACGCTGGCCAGCGCGGGCACCGTGGATGGGTCGGGCTCGATGGCGGCGATGCGTCCATCCTCGATCAGCAGCGCGCTGTCTTGCAGTACGCGGTCGGGCAGTACCAGGGTGACGTGCGTCAGGTAAGTGGCGGACATGTCCGGCTCCGTGTCGGTTCAGGCTGGTGCGGGGTAGGGTGCAGGTAGGGTGCGGATAGGGGCGGCCGCAACGCGCATCACGCGGCCGCGGTCGCCGGCTGCAACGGCAACAAGCGCGTGGCGACCGCATCGCGGACCGCCTCGTCGTGAAAGATGCCGATCAGGCAGCGGCCCGCGGCCAGCGCCTCGCGGATCAGTTCGATCACCACGGTACGGTTATCGGCGTCGAGCGAGGCGGTGGGCTCGTCCAGCAGCAGGATCGGGTGGCCGCCGATCAGCCCGCGGGCGATATTGACGCGCTGCTGCTCGCCGCCCGAGAACGTTGCCGGCGGCAGCTCCCACAACCGGCGCGGCAGGTTCAGGCGCTCCAGCAGCGCCGCAGCGCGCTCGCGTGCCACGTTGCGGTCGATGCCCCGCTGCTGCAGCGGCTCGGCCACGACGTCCAGCGCGCCGACACGCGGTATCGCGCGCAGGAACTGGCTGACATAGCCGATCACGTCGCGGCGCAGCTTCAGCACGCGTTGCTCGGGGGCATCCGTCAGCTCGACCCAGGGCGCGCCTTGCGCACTGGTATCGCGCAGCCGGATGCTGCCTTCGGTGGCCAGATAGTTGCCGTACAGGCATCGCAGCAAGGTGCTCTTGCCGGTGCCGGACCGGCCCGACAGCACCAGGCATTCGCCGCGCGCCGCGTCGAAATCGATCGACTGCAGCACCGGCAGCCGGATGCCGCCCTGGTTGTGCAAGGTAAACATCTTGCCGAGGCCGCGGACCTCGATCAGCGTCCGTGCGTGCTCGCCCTGCAGTGCTTGGTTCATGGTTCAACCCTGCGGAATGGAAGAGACCAGCAGCTGCGTATAGGGATGCTGCGGGTCGTCGAGAATCTGGTCGGTCAGGCCCTGCTCAATCACGCGGCCGCCCTGCATCACCAGCGTGCGGTGGGCCAGCAGCCGGGCGACGGCGAGGTCATGCGTGACCAGGATGGCGGCCAGGTCGAGGTCCGCTACCAGCCGGCGCAGCAGGTCGAGCAGGCGCGCCTGAACCGAGACGTCCAGAGAGGCGGTGGGTTCGTCCATGAAGACCAGGCGTGGATGCGTGACCAGGTTGCGGGCGATCTGCAGCCGCTGCTGCATGCCGCCGGAAAAGGCGTGCGGGGTGTCGTCCAGCCGCGCGAGGTCGATTTCCATTTTCTCCAGCCAGGCGCCGGCGATCTCGCGCAGCTCGCCGTAGTGGCGCTGTCCGACTGCCATCAGGCGCTCGGCGATATTGGCGCCGGCGCTGACCTGCATGCGCAGGCCGTCGCGCGCGTGCTGATGCACGAAGCCCCAGTCGGTACGGGCCAGCAGACGCAGCCGCGCGCTCGACAGCGAGGCGAGGTCGGTCAGCCCGGATTCGCGCATGTCGTAGCTGACGCTGCCGCGCTGTGCCGGCGCCTGCATCGATAGCGCCTGCAGCAGGGTGCTCTTGCCGGAGCCGGATTCGCCGACGATGCACAGCACTTCGCCGGGATACAGATCGAAGCTGACGTCATGGCAGCCGTGGATGCCGTCCCAGGTGCGCGTCAGCTCGCGCACCGACAGCAATGGCGTCGCGTTCATCGCGCACCTCCTGCGGCGGGATCGATGGCGGGGTCAGCCTGCGCGGCCTGGCGGTCGGCGCAATACTCGGTATCCGAGCAGACGAACATCCGCGTACCGGCGTCGTCGGTGATGATCTCGTCCAGATAGCTGTCGGTGGCGCCACACTGCGCGCAGCAGCTGGACCACTTCTCGACCGTGAACGGATGGTCGGCGAAGTCCAGGCTCTTGACCGAGGTGTACGGCGGCACCGCGTAGACGCGCTTCTCGCGGCCCGCGCCGAACAGCATCAGCGCCGGATTGCGGTGCAGCTTCGGGTTGTCGAACTTCGGAATCGGCGAGGGCCGCATCATGTAGCGCTGGTTGACGATGACCGGATAGTCGTAGGTCGTGGCGATATGGCCGTGGCGTGCGATGTCTTCGTAAAGCTTGACGTGCATCGCGCCGTATTCGGCCAGCGCATGCATCGTGCGTGTCTCGGTTTCGCTCGGTTCGAGCCAGCGCAGCGGCTCGGGAATCGGCACCTGGAACACCATGGTCTGTCCTTCGCGTAGCGGCGTTTCAGGAATCCGGTGCCGGGTCTGGATGATGCTGGCCTCGGCGGTGCGCTCCGTGGTCCGTACGCCGGTCACCCTGCCGAAGAAGCGGCGGATATTGATGGCGTTGGTGGTGTCGTCCGAGCCCTGATCGATGACCTTGAGCACGTCCCGCCGGCCGATGATGGCGGCGGTCACCTGGATGCCGCCGGTGCCCCAGCCATAGGGCAGCGGCATCTCGCGGCTGCCGAATGGAACCTGGTAACCGGGGATCGCCACCGCCTTCAGCAGCGCCCGGCGCAGCATGCGCTTGGTCGATTCGTCGAGGTAGCCGAAGTTGTAGTGCGCGTCCGGCGTGGCCCGTTCCGGGAGAGGTATTGCGATGGCGGCGGTCATGCGACGCTCTCCTCCTGCGGCTGGCATTTCAGCGCAGCTTCGCTGTCTGCGCAGGGCGATGGGGCGGCCGCCGGCGTGTCGGTGTCCGCTTCGCCTGCTTGCCGCTGTGCGCGCAGCCGGCGCAGCAGTTCGAGATTGGTCTGGAAGTCCACGTAGTGGGGCAGCTTCAGATGCTGGACGAAGCCGGAGGCCTCGACATTGTCGCTGTGGTACAGCACGAATTCGATGTCGTTGGCCGGGTTGTCCGCTGCCTCGCCGAGTTCCGCGGCGCGCATCGCCCGATCGACCAGCGCCATCGACATCGCCTTGCGCTCGTTGTAGCCGAATACCAAGCCATAGCCGCGGGTAAAGCAGGGCGCTTCCTCGGCGTTGCCGGCGAAGTCGTTGATCATCTGGCATTCGGTCAGCTCGATCTCGCCGATCGTCACGGCGAAGCCCAGCTCTTCGACGAACAGCTCGACCTCCGCGGCGCCGTAGCGGATCTCCGCCGCGAACGGGTGCGAGTTGCCGTATCCGCGTTGGGTCGAATAGCCCATCGACAGCAGGAAGCCTTCGTCGGCCCGCGCGAGGTTCTGCAGCCGCGACGCGCGATCGGCCGGGAAGGTCAGCGGTTCGCGGGTCAGATCGGTCGGCGCGGGATCGCCCGGCGGAATCGGATCGGCCTCGATCAGCTCGTCGGCCTGCAGCAGGTCGGTCACGCGCGGCATCGGCCGGACGTTGGTGCCCGGGTCCGTGGCCGGTGCGATGGCCGGGCGCGCAGCGCCTTCGGCCTCGAGCGTGAAGTCGAGCAGCCGCTGCGTATAGTCGTAGGTCGGCCCCAGGACCTGGCCGCCGGGTACGTCCTTGAACGTCGACGAAATCCGCCGGCGCAGCCGCATGGCGCCGGTATCGAGCGGCACCGTATAGCCGAAGCGCGCGAGCGTGGTGCGATAGGCCCGCAGCAGGAACACCGCCTCGATCTGGTCACCAGCCGCCTGCTTCAATGCCAGCGCGGCGAGATGCGGGTCGTACAGCGAACCCTCGGCCATCACGCGGGAAACGGCGAGCGGCATCTGCTCGCGGATCTGGGCCAGCGTCAGTTCCGGCACCGAGGGATCGCCGCGGCGATACGCGTCGACCATCCGGTACGAATTGAGGATGGCGCGTTCGCCGCCCTTGACTGCGACGTACATGTCAGTCCTCCACCAGTGTGGTGCGCGGTAGCGCGCAAATCCGCTCGCCGGCGGTCAGCAGCAGGTCCACGCCCAGCGGAAAGCCGGCATGGTTCGCTTGCCATTGGTGGCGGAAGTCTTCCGGCAAGCCGCCGACACGCAGCGTGCACGTGGTCTCGATGCCGGGGCCGCGCAGCGTCAGCGTGTCCCCTGCGTCTAGCGAAGCGACCTCGACGATCAGCGTGGCCGAGCGGTCCGGAAAGGCGGGATCGCCCTGCGCGCAGCGGTGCAGCGCCGGCACGTCATGGCCGGCCGGTACGCAGACGAACTGCGCGGCCGCGACCTCGTCGACCAGCGGGCAGCCGCAGTGAAAGCGCAGAAAACCGCCGATCGATGCGGCGACGTCGGCCGGCAGCCAGACCGGCGTATCGGGGTCGGCCAGCGTCAGCAGCAGCGCCGTCATCGCCGGAGACAGGCCATCGGGCACGCCGCAATCGGCGCTCAGCGTCTCGATGCGGCCGGGATGCGAGATCGCCTGCAGCGTCGCGCGAAAGACCTGCTGCGCGTCGTCGACGGGGTTGTCGAAGCCAGGCAGCAGCGACGCGGTAGTCTGGCCGGACATCGTATGCAAGGTCGGCATGTCAGTCGTCTCCGCGGGCCATCGTGAAGAACTCGACGCGGGTCTGCGCGGCGGTAGCGGCTTCGGTCGCGGCGCGTTCGGCCAGCGCGCGTGCCAGAGGCTCGACCACGATCTGCTGTACGCGGGCATGCCACTCGGGCCGCTGCAGCAGCGCATCGAGGACGGCCGCCTGTTCGGCATGGCGCGGGCAGCGGCCCATTGCATAGGCCACGCCGGCGACCGCTGGCTCTTCGGTGGACGCAGCGCCCGCTTCAGCTTCAAGTACCACCGCGCAGCGCGTGACCGTGATTTCGCCGAGATTGAACTGCGCGCCGGTGCCGCCGGTACGCGCGCGCACCATCGCCATGCCGGATTCCGGCTTGCGCAGCAGCCGGTAGGCCGGCAGCGGTGCCTGCTGGCCCAACTGCCGGTAGGCGCCGTCCAGCGCGTCGGTGTCCGCCAGCGCCAGAATCCGCAGCCATGCGGCCCGGGAAGCGTCGGCGCTATCGCCGATCTGGCCGCTTTCGCCGATCTTGCCTGTCATCGTCATCCCTATACGTCTATACGTTTAGATGTGAGCTGCAACAACACGGCGCTACTAGACCACGGCGGGATGACCGTTTGATGACGAGCCCGGATCGTGATCGGACACCGCGCACGAGGGCATGCGGCTCGGGCACAATCGCACGATGCGATTGCCGCTGAATGACAGCGAACAACGACCAGAGGAACAACAACGATGTCGGAACGAGAAGTCGAACGGGGTTCGGGTGTCGCGGTATGGCGCCAGATCGGGGAAGCGCTGGCCGACGACATCCGCAAGAAGCTGTACGGGCCGGGCGAGCAGCTACCGCCCGAGTCGGAGCTCGCGGTGCGGTTTGCCGTCAATCGTCATACGGTGCGGCGTGCCATGAGCGAGCTCGAGCAGAGCGGCCTGGTGCGGATCGAGCAGGGGCGCGGCACCTTCGTGCAGGAGCATGCGATCGACTACGCGATCGCACGGCGTACCCGTTTCTCGCAGAACCTTGCGGCGCAAGGCATGCGCGGCCATACCGAAGTGGTCGGCAGCCAGGTCAGCCGTCTGCCCGAGGTCGCCCGGCATCTTGGCCTGGCGCGCACGGCGCCGGTGCTGCATGTGCAGATGGTGGGCAAGGCCGAGGGCCGTCCCATCGATGTGGCCGAGCACTATTTCGATTACCAGCGTTTCCCGCAGCTGGCGGACCTGCTGCGCGACCAGCGCTCGATTTCGCGCGCCCTCGCGCAATGCGGCATCGCCGACTACACTCGCAAGTGGTCGCGGATCACGGCGGCGCTGCCCAGCGCGCCGGTGGCGCGGCTGCTGAACCAGCCCAAGACCAGGCCCGTACTGCAGGTCGAGGCGTTGAACGTCGATATCGACGGCGCGCCGGTGCAGTACAGCGTCACGCGGTTTGCCGGCGACTGGGTTCAGCTGACCGTATCGGATAACGACTGAACCGCGGCGCGAGCCGATGGCATGCTGGTCGATTGGTCTAGACATCCGTCTGTCACCTTGCCGCGCTAGCCTGCCGATTGGACAAGCCCACGAACCTGACCATGCCGGCGCATCGATACGCCATATACCTTGCCCCCAACGAGCCGTTCCGTACCTTCGGCCAACACTGGCTCGGCCGCGACGCGGACACAGGTGCCGCGGTGCCCCTGCTTCCCGAAATGGCGGCCCGGCCGGCCGAGTGGGTCGGGGCGCCAGCCCATTACGGCCTGCACGCGACGCTGAAGCCGCCGTTCCGCTTGGCCGGAGGCGCGGCCCCCGCGATGCTGGACGAGGCCATGCGCCAGTTCGCGCGCGGTCGGCGGCCGTTCGAGGTTCCGTTGACACTGCGCGCGCTGCGCGGTTTTGTTGCGTGGTGCCTGGCGGATCGGCGCGAGGCCGTGGCACTGATGCATCAGCTTGCCGACGCCAGCGTGCGCGAACTGGACCGGTTCCGCGCGCCGCCGACGCCGGACGAGATCGCGCGGCGCAACCCCGACCGGCTGTCAGCGTTGGAACGGCAAATGCTGCTCGACTGGGGCTATCCCTATCTGTTCGAGACCTTTACCTTCCATATCACGCTGACCGGCATGCTGGACGCGGAGCGGCAGGCCGCGGCGCTGGCCCAGCTGTCGATGGCGGCCGGCGCGCTGCTGGACACTCCGCTTCGCGTTGACAGCGTCAGCGTGTTCGTGCAGCCCGAGCCCGGCGCCGCGTTCGTCGCAGCGCGCCACTACGGCTTCGATGGACAATCTCGCGATGGCGCCGGCGCGGCGTACCTGTCGGCATGAGCGCGGCAAATCATGGCGTGGATGGCGCCGGCCTGTTCTATCTGATGGGCCCATCGGGCAGCGGCAAGGACTCGCTGCTGCGGGCCCTGCACACGAGACACGGCAGCGATGATCGCCTGGTCGTCGCGCATCGCTATATCACGCGTCCGGCGGATGCCAACGAAGCGTCGGTCTCGCTGACCATCGAGGAATTCCAGCGCCGCGTCGCGCTGGGCTGCATGGCGATGCACTGGCACAGCCATGGCCTGCACTACGGCATCGGTATCGAGATCGAGCAGTGGCTGGCACGGGGCATCAAGGTCGTCGTCAACGGCTCGCGCGAGTACCTGCCCCAAGCGGTGGCGCGCTATCCGAACCTGAGCGCGCTCCATGTACGGGTATCGCCGGAAGTGCTGGCCGCACGCTTGCGCCAGCGTGGCCGGGAATCGGAGGAGGCGATCGCACGGCGCCTGGCGCGTGCCACCGCTTCGTTCGATGTGCCGGCCGGTTGCCGGCTTGTCGAGATCGACAACAGCGGGGCGCTGCACTCGGCCGCCGAGGCGATGGCAAAGGCGATCGGCATGGCGCCGGCCATCAGGCCGGCGGGCGAAGCACGCTGATTGCCGAAGTCCGGTACGGCATCGGTGCCGGCCGTCCTCAGACCAGCACCTTGCGGATCTGCGCCGACAGCACGTCGATCACCGTGACAACCGCGATGATCAGGATCATCACTGCGCAGGTCTGGGCGTACTGGAAGCTGCGAATGATTTCCCACAGCACAGTGCCGATGCCGCCCGCGCCGACGATGCCGACCACCGACGCCGAGCGGACATTCGACTCGAAGCGGTACAGCGCGAACGACAGCCACAGCGGCAGGACCTGCGGGATCACGCCGTAGACGATCTCTTCAAGCCTCCCCGCGCCGGTGGCACGCACGCCCTCGACGGGACGGGGATCGATGGCCTCGACCGCCTCGGCGAACAGCTTGGCCAGCACGCCGGTGGTGTGGATCCAGATCGCCAGCACGCCGGCGAACGGTCCCAGGCCGACGGCAACGATGAACAGCATCGCGAACACCATCTCGTTGATGGCGCGCGAAGCGTCCATCAGGCGCCGCGCCGGCTGGTAGACCCAGGCCGGCACGATATTGGCCGAACACAGCAGGCCCAGCGGCACCGCCACGGCGACCGCCAGCGCGGTGCCCCAGACCGCGATCTGCACGGTCACCACCATTTCGTCGAGATAGTGGCGCCAGTCGCGGAAGTCCGGCGGAAAGAAGTCGGCGGCGAACTGCGCCATGTTGCCGGAGTCGCGCAGCAGGTCGAGCGGGCGCATGTCGGCGCCCTGCCAGGAAAGCGCCAGCATCGCGAGCACGATGGCCCAGACGAGCATGGCGGACAGGGAGGCGCGCGGCGGCCGGCCGTTGGCGTTCGGCGAAGGCAGGCCAGGCTTGGCGGTGGCGGTCATGAGGGCAATCCGTAGAAGGCAGGGGCAGGGCCGCCGCACATCGCGAGCCCTGCGTTAAATCTGATCACTGCGCGGTCACTGCGCGCTGACGGCCTTGTCGAGTTCGGCGAGGCGGCGCGACACGTCGGCCAGCCGCTTTTCCTTGTCGGCGGCGCCCAGCGTGCCGTCCGATTCGATGCGGGCTTTCTCCTTGGCCAGCTCGATCTGCCGGATCGGCACGAGCTGCGCATCGCTGGAGGGGCGGAAGCCCTGGTAGGTCAGCGTGGCCAGCACCTGCTTCTCGCGCGCGGCATCGGCGCCCTTGCCGTAGTTGACGAAGAACGTCTGGATCTTCTTCTTCAGCTCGGCCGGCAGGTCCTTGCGGTACACCATCGGATCGGCCGGGATCAGCGGCGATTTCCACAGCACGCGCACCTGTTCGTACGGGTCCTTGCCGGTGTTGACGCGATAGCGCCCCAGGTTTTCGGTATTGTTCACCGCGACGTCGACCTGCTTGTTCAGCACCGACAGCAGATTGGCCTCGTGGTTGCCGATGCGCACCGCCTTGAACAGCGTCTTCGGCTCGACCTTGTTCGCCGCCCACAGGTAGTGGCCGGGAACCAGCGTGCCGGACGTCGAGTTCGGATCGCCGGCGCCGTACGACAGCTCCTTGCCGCGCTTGATCACGTCGTCGACCGACTTCAGGTCGCTGTCCTTGCTGACGATCAGCAACGACCAGTAGCCCGGGTTGCCGTCCTTGTCGATCACCGAGGCGAACACCTCGCCGTTGGCGCGATCGACCGCCTCCATCGCCGACTTGTTGCCGAACCAGGCGATCTGCACCTTGTTGAAGCGCATGCCTTCGATGATGCCGGCATAGTCCGATGCGAAGAACGGCTTGACCGGCACGCCCAGCGTCTTGCTCAGGTCGTCGATCAGCGGCTGCCAGGCGGTCTTCAGGTTCGACGAGGACTCGGTCGAGATGAAGCCGATGCTCAGCGGCCTGGAATCCTGCGCCAGGGCCGGGGTGGCGACGATGGCCGATGCGATCAGCGCGAAGAAGGTTCTGCGAAGCATGGTGGTCTCCGATGCGGAATTGGGGTGGGGAATGCGGTGCGGCAGCGAGAAGCAGCAGGATCAGGGAGGGTGCTCACGCGGCCGCGAGGTCCATCCTGACGGTGGCCGGTACCAGCGCGCCGTCGACTGGCGTTGCAATCCGGTCGGGCACCAGGTCATGCAGCAGCTCGTCCGCTTCGGTGCCGTAGAGATCGCGCAGCATGCTCTGCGTCAGCGCCTGCGACGGACCGTCGTAGACGACCTTGCCGTGGCGCAGCGCCACCACGCGCGGGCAGTAGCGCATCGCGATGTCGACCTGGTGCAGCGACACCACCACGGCCACCTTGTGCGTGCGATTGATCTGCGTCAGCAGCGACATCACGCGGCGCGACGATTCCGGATCGAGCGAGGCGATCGGCTCGTCGGCCAGGATCACGCGGGCGTTCTGCACCAGCGTCCGCGCGATCGCGGCGCGCTGCTGCTGGCCGCCCGACAACGTCGAAGCACGTTGAAACGCATAGTCGTCTATACCAACTTGCGCGAGCGCATCGAGCCCGGCGCGCAGTTCATCGGCCTTGAAATAGCGAAGCAGGCCACGCCATTTCGGGATGCGGCTCAGCATGCCGATCATCACGTTGGTGATCACCGGCAGACGTCCGACCAGATTGAATTGCTGGAACACGAAGCCGATGTCGGCGCGGGCCTTGCGCACGTTGGCAGCCAATCGGCCATCGCGCTGGACAGCGCGGCCATGTACCAGGATCTCGCCACTGTCGGCGGCCACGAAGCCTGCCACATGGCGCAGCAGCGTGGATTTGCCGGAGCCGGAGGCCCCCAGCAGCGCCACCATTTCGCCGGGCGCCACCTGCAGCGTCACGTCGTCGAGGGCCTTGCGGTCGGCCCGGAACGACTTGCTGACGCCGCGCACTTCGATTGCATGGGTCATGTCGACTCCCTTGCTGAATGACCGGGGCATTCTGGAGCGAGGGAATGACAGAGGGATGACGCCGGTGAGGCGTTTATGTGCAACGACCGCCGGAAGTCGCCGGTTGCCTCAGCGGCGGACCAGCCAGATCACGACGGAGACGATCAGCGAAATCAGCAGGCAGGTCGCGATCGGGAAATGGAAGCTGAATCCATCGCGAACGATATGGATGTCACCGGGCAGGCGCCCGAACGGCAGACGCGACACCCATGGCCACAACAGACCCACGGCCACGAGGATCAACCCAGCGATGACGAGAACGCGTTGCATGACGGCGAGCAGCAGATCGGACGGATGAATTGGACCAGACGGTATGGGTGGAGTTTACGCTCGCCAGCCGACGTACCGGGGCCCGGTATTCGGTGTCGCTTAAATCTCATCTTAAAAATCTGAAAAAGACGGGGCTTCGCGTCCGTGTCGTAACAATTATTTACAAAGCGTCTCCCGAATATCACGGTGTGACGCATTCGTTGTGAGAATCCTCTGACATACTTTGTATCTAGTTGCTTACAAAAAAACATAGCCGAGCGCCATTTCCGTACGAGCCAGCGGCGGCGCCGTCACAAAGGAGAAACGGGATGCACAAGCATGGGGCAAACCAGGGGCAAGTCCCGTCCGAAGTTCCCACTTCGCAGGTCAATGCCGCGGCTCGGAGGATGGCGCTGTCGCGTTTCCTGCGGGGCGGCCGGCTGACCCGCTGGAAAGGGCAGCTGGTCAGCTGTCCGCCGCTTTCCCTTGATCTGTTCCATGCGCCGAGCCCTGGCGTGATGCTGGCCGTGTTCCTGTCGGCCTTCGGCATGCTGGCGAAGCCCGTCCTTGCCGAACAGCGGTATTGGGACGCGAATCAAACGGCCGTCGGAGTCGGTGGGGCCGGCATCTGGGATACGAGCACATCCCGCTGGAGCCCGAACAGCGATGGTGTCAGCGGTCCTTACTCGGTATGGAACAACGGCCTGGGAGACGATGCGATCTTCACCGGGATCGGCGGCGCGGTGACGATCGGTACGCCGATCAGCGTCCACAACCTGACATTCAGCAGCAACGGCTATTCGCTGACCGGCAGCAATCCGCTGACATTGACCGGCGCTGCACCGACGATTACCACCGATACCGGCGTCTCGGCCACCATCGGCGCGGCCATTGCAGGCACGACCGGCCTGACCAAGGCCGGCGCTGGAACCCTGTTTCTGACGGGTACCAATACATTCTCGGGGGGCGTCAACGTCAATGACGGCGCCTTGAACGTCAACAGCAATGCGGCGTTGGGCAGCGCCGGCAATGTGGTCAACATGAATGCCGGCCGCCTGGTCGCCAGCGGATCGCTGCAGGGGCGGACGATCAACCTGGTCGGGCCGTCCGCTTCGGTGGCAGTGCAGGGGGCGGGAGTCGGCGACGCGCACTACACCGGCAGTGGCGGGGTCCAGATTGGCACGGGTGTCGCGATGACCGACGACACCAATGACTTTACGGGCCAGGCCTGGTTCTGGTCGAACGGGGCCGTGGCATTCACCTCCGTGCGCGACTACGGGCAGGCGAGTTCGCTGGGCGCTGGCACCGGACCCAACGGCACGATCCGCTTCACCTCGGCGCTGCAGTACTCCGACAGTGTCACTTACGTCGGCACCGGCGACAGCTCCAATCGCGATTGGGCGATCGATCACTTCACGACTGGGTCTACCCCATCCGGCACGCTGTTCATCAATGGCGGCACGGGGGCGTTGAACATCAGCGGCAATATCTCGGTCAGCAGCACCGTGCCGGTTGCCATGACGTTTCGAGCCCAGACGGCCGACCTCGGACTGACGGGGACCATCAGCAGCGGCAGCGCATCCCGCCTGTTCCGCTTCGATGGGAGCGGCAGCAATCGCACCATCACGCTGGGCGGCGCCAACACTTTCGCAGGGCCCGCCTCGATCGGCAACGTCACGGTAAAGGCCTCCACGCTTGCCAATGCCGGTGCCAACAGCTCGTTGGGAACAGGCAACACGGTCCTGCTGACCGACGCCGGCGTCCTCAGCTATACCGGTGCCGGCGCTGCCACCAACCGTACCTGGACGATCACCGCCGGCACGACGGCCGCGACAATAAGCAACGATGGTACGGGCGCGCTGCCACTGACAGGCCCGGTCAATTTCGATGCGGCGGCCCCCACCGATACGCTGACGTTGGGCGGCAGCTTTACCGGCGCCGACAACACCATCAGCGGGACGATCGCAGGCAATGGCGATCTCGTCAGCGACGGCGCGGCGACCTGGGTGCTGAGCGGCAACAATACGCGCACCGGCAAGCTGACCGTTACCAACGGCACGCTGCGCGCGGGCAGCGCCACCGCCTTCGGCACGACCACGGACGTTCGCATCGATGGCGGCACGCTGGATCTCGGCGGTCATGACCTCGGCGCCAGCTCGCTCAACGGCAGCGGCGGCAGCGTGGCGCTCGGCGGCGCCGACCTTTCGCTCAACATCGTGACGGGTGCGAACAGCAGCTATGCCGGCTCGATCCAGGGTGCCGGCAACCTGATCAAGGATGGCGGCGGCACGCTGACACTCAGCGGCGCCAACGCCTACACCGGCACCACGCAGATCAACGGTGGCACGCTCGCACTCGATTTCACACCTGACAGCGCGCCGGCCAACAACATTCTGGCCAGCACCTCGACGGTGACCATGTCTGGCGGCTCGCTGCTGGTCACTGGCGACGACGGCGAGAGCAATTCCCAGGAAGTGGCCGGCCTGACCGTCAACGGTGGCAGCAACACGGTTGGCGCGGTGGCTGGCACCGGTGGCAGCGTCACGCTGGACCTCGGCACGATCACTCACAATGGCGGCCTGGTCGACTTCCAGGTTCCCACCAGCGGCAATATCAAGACCGACAGCGCGTCCGTAGGCGGCTGGGCGACCGTCAACGGCACCGACTACGCCAAGGTCGATGCGGGCAACATCGTCGCGTTCACCGAGTCCGACTATACGGACATGGACGACGCCGCCGCCTGGGGCGCGGGGCAGTACATCACCGACGTCGACGGCTTCTTCGGCACCGTCGGCAGCACGGTCCAGCTCGCGGGCCTGCGCTACACCGAGCCGGTGTCCACGACGGTGACAGTCGCCGACGGCCAGACGCTCGGCGTCGACGGCACGATCATCGTCGCCCCTTCGGTGGGCGCCAACGACCAGACCATCAGCGGCGGCATGATCACCGGCACCACGGGCGGCGGCATCCTCGGCGTGCAGCAGAACAGCGACGGCAATTTCACCATTGCTTCGCAGATCACCGACAACCAGGGCGCGTCGGTCGGATTCACCAAGGGCGGAACGGGCCGGGTCACGCTGGACAACGGCGCGAACAGCTACACGGGTGGAACCACCATCGCCGGCGGCACGCTGTCCGTCGACACGATCGCCAACGGCGGGGCCGCCAGCTCCATCGGCGCCTCCGGCCCGGCGGCTTCGAACCTGATCATCCAGGGCGCGACGCTGGAATATACCGGCGATGGCGATGTCAGCGACCGCAGCTTTACCATCGCACGCTCGGGTACCGTTACCAGCGCAACCATCGCCGTCACGGACCCCGCGGCCCGGCTCCAGTTCGGTGGCGTGGTGACAAGCCCGGATGGGGCGGGACTGACCAAGAGTGGGCCCGGTACGCTGGTACTGTCGAATGGCGGCAGCGATTACACGGGACCGACGACGATCAATGGCGGCACGCTCGAGGTCGGCACGCTGGCCAATGGCGGCAGCAACAGCAGCATTGGCGCCTCCTCGAACGCCTCGTCCAACCTCGTGCTGCAGGACGGCGGCAGACTGGCCTACGCGGGCGGGACGACCTCGTCGGATCGTGGCTTTACGCTGACCAATGGCGGCGGCATCGGCGTGTTGGACCCCGGGGCGGCGCTGACCCTGAGCGGCACCGCGACAGGCGGCGGCGGGCTGACGAAGACCGGGGGCGGTACGCTGATCCTGTCGGGTACGAACGACTACACAGGCGGTACCACCGTCAGTGCGGGCACGCTGCAGGCCGGCTCCGCAAAGCCCTTTGGTACCGGGCCCGTGACGGTCAACAGCGGGGCCACGCTCGACATCGCCGATATGGCGAACGTCAGGACAGGCGGACTCGCCGGCGACGGCACCTTGAACCTGGGTGTCCTGTCCACGACGCGCTACATCATGGACGGCACCGGCAACACGTTCAGCGGCATCATTGCCGGTGCGGGCGGGGTAACGCTCGGCTCCGGCGCGCAAACCTTCAGCGGATGCAAGAACACCTATGCGGGCCCGACCACGATCTGGGGCACGCTCAATGTGTCCTGCCTGGCCAACGGTGGCGAGGTCAGCGATATCGGTACGTCCGACGCCGACGCCAGCAACCTGGTACTGGCCGGTGGCACGCTGAACTACACGGGCAACAGCGTCACCACGGATCGCGGCTTCACCACTGGAGGGTGGATCGGTGTCGCGAATTCCAACACGACGCTGACGTTCCAGGGGCAGGCGATCGGCGGCGGGCAGCTTGTCAAGCTGGGCGCTGGCACGCTGGTGCTGAGCGGCAACAACACCTATAGCGGAGGGACGACGATCCAGCAGGGCACCGTGCGCGCCGGCTCCACCAGCGCCTTCGGTACGGGAGCGCTGATCGTCAACGCGGGTACGGCTGATCTTGCGAACTTCAGCAACACGGTGCTGAGCCTTGGTGGCGCCGGCAATGTGACGCTCGGCTCGGGCACGCTCGCGATCAGCCATGGCCAGTCCAGGACGTTCAGCGGTGCGATCAGCGGCAGCGGCGGCCTGGTCAAGACCGGCGCCGGCAGTACGCAAGCGTTGTCAGGCTCGGCCAGCAGCTATACCGGCTCGACGCGGATCGACGGCGGCACGCTGGTGGTCACTTCGCTGAAGGACGGCGGCGTCAACAGCTCGATTGGCGCGTCGCTGGCGGGCGCCGGCAATCTGGTGCTGAACGGCGGCACGCTGTCGTACGCCGGCACCGGCGACAGCACCAATCGCCAGTTCACGCTCGGCGCCGCAGGCGGCACGCTGGATGCATCGGGCAGCGGCGCGCTGCGCTTCACCAGTACGGCAGCGACCACCCTCGATGGCACCGGCAGCCGTACGCTGACGCTCAGTGGCACCAGCACCGCCAACAATGGCCTGGCGGCTCAGATCAGCGACGGTGGCGGGGGCACGACCGCGCTGACCAAAACCGGCGCCGGAACCTGGGTCCTCGAGAATACCAACAGCAACTACAGCGGACCGACCACGATCAGCGGCGGCGTGCTGGCCGTGACCAAGCTGGCCGACGGCAACCAGGCCAGCAGCATCGGGAACTCGTCCAGTGCCGCCTCGAACCTGGTGATCGGCAATGGCTCGACGCTGCGCTACACCGGCGCTGGCGATACCACCGACCGCCAGTTCACGCTGGACGTCGGCACGACCTTCATCGAGTCCTCGGGCACCGGGGCGCTGGTGTTCGACAACACCGGTCCGGTGACGCTGACCGGCACCAATACCGGCCGCACCATCGCGCTGGGCGGGACGAACACCGGCAACAACACGATGGGGGGCACCATTGGCGACAACGGCACCGGCCAGACCGTGCTGGCCAAGAACGGTACCGGTACCTGGGTGCTGACCGGCAATAACACCTACTCCGGCAATACCGTCGTCAACGATGGCACGCTGGTGGTCGGCAACGGCGGCACGTCCGGCAATGTCGGCACGGGCAACGTGATCGTCTTCGCCGGGACCTCGACGCTGGCGGTCAATCGCAGCGACACCTTCAATATCAACGGCACGCTGAGCGGCGCCGGTGCGCTGTCGCAGATCGGCACGGGCACCACGGTACTGGCCTCGACCGGCAACAGCATCGGCGCCACGCGCGTCGGCGCCGGCACGCTGCAGGTCGACGGCAGCCTGGCCAGCGCAACCATCGGCATGAGCGGCGCCTCGGCGCTGACGGTGAACGGCACGATGACGGGGGCCGCCGGCGCGGCCGCGGCGCTGACCGGCGATGCCGGTGCCAGCACGATCACGGTCGGCACCGGCGGCCTGTTGCGCGCGACGGGAGACCTCGGCGACGGTGCCGATACCGTCAACGTCGCCGGCACCCTGGATTCCGGCGCGACGGCATTGAGCCTCGGCGCGGGTAACGACACGCTGCGCCTCAACGACGGCGCGACGCTGGTGGGCACCGGTGTGAGCGGGGGCGCCGGCACCGATACGCTGGCCGTCAACAACGCCGCGGCGCTGACGCTCGACGGCGCCCGTGTCAGCGCATTCGAAACGCTGAACAAGCAGAACAGCGGTGTGCTGACGCTGACCGGCAATCATGCCTATTCCAGCGGCACGCTCATCGATGCCGGTACGCTGCAGATCGGCAACGGCACCACGACGGGTGCGCTGACCGGCAACGTCGCCAACAACGGCACGCTGGCGTTCAACCGGTCCGACGCGTACACCTTCGCCGGCACGATCTCCGGCAGCGGTGCGGTGAACCAGATCGGCACCGGCACGACCACGCTGACCGGCACCAACAGCTACACCGGCGCCACCAACGTGCAGTCGGGCACCTTGCTGGTCAACGGCAACCAGTCCGGCGCCACCGGCATGACTTCGGTGGCCAGCGGCGCGACGCTCGGCGGCACCGGCACCATCGGCGGCTCCGTGACCGTTGCCGACGGCGGCACGCTCAGCCCAGGCAACGCAGCGGGGGCACCCGGCACGCTCTCCATCAACGGCGGCCTGCAATTGGGTCCGAATGCCAACCTCGACGTCAATTTCGGCGAGGCCAACGTGGTCGGCGGCCAGTGGAACGATCTGGTCAACGTGGGGGGCAACCTGACGCTGGACGGCACCATCAACGTCTCGCAAAGTTCGGGAGGCAACTTCGGGCCCGGCATCTATCGCGTGATCAGCTATGCGGGCGCGCTGAACGACCAGGGCGCGACGCTGTCGCCGTCGAGCGGGCTCTCGCTGCAGACGTCTATTGCCGACCAGGTGAACCTCGTCAACGCCAACGGGCTGTCGCTGAACTTCTGGGATGGCGATGCCGGTCCGAAGAACAATGCGGCGGTCAACGGCGGCAGCGGGACATGGCGCGCCACCGGCGATAGCAACTGGACCGGGGAGGCGGGCACGATCAACGGCGTCTATGCCAACGGCAGCTTTGCGATCTTCGCCGGCGCCGCCGGCACGGTGACGGTCGACAGCGGCAATGGCGCCGTGCAAGCCTCGGGCATGCAGTTCGCCTCCGACGGTTACCGCATCCAGGGCGACGAGATTGCGCTCGCCGGCACGCAGGCGACCATGCGTGTGGGCGATGGCAGCAGCGTCGGCGCCGGCTACACGGCCACGGTGGCGTCGAACCTGAGCGGCGGTAGCGAACTGGTCAAGACCGATCTGGGCAAGCTGGTGCTCGAAGGCACCAACAGCTACGCCGGCGGCACCCGCATCGAAGGCGGCACGATCAGCATCGCGGCCGACGCCAATCTGGGCGATGCGTCCGGAGGCCTGACGCTGAACAACGGCACGCTGCAGACCACGGCCGACCTGTCGAGCGCGCGTGCGGTGACGCTGGAAGGCAAGGGCACGATGCTGACCGATGCGGGCACCACGGCGACGCTGAGCGGCGCGGTGTCGGGTGCCGGCGCGCTGACCAAGGATGGCGCT
>NZ_AMPR02000438.1:0-19485 GCF_000307735.3 Cupriavidus sp. HPC(L)
CTGGGCGTCGTTTATGTAAATGGGGTGTGGGCGGGTGGGATGGGAAGTTGGGGAGGGGGGACCAGCTTTGCGGGCGGTATTGGGGTCCCGACTAAATGGAGGCCCGGTATGACAATGACCGTTGAGTGGCGTGATGACGCACTTTACCAGAAAGACAAGAATGCCCTTCATAAGGCAGAGGTTGAGGTGGAGCCATATACTGGGGATTATCCCAGCTTTCTGTGGGTTGCGTTCTTTCCAGGTGGTAAGGTGAGACTCTTTCCATCGATGTACGGACCAGGCATTCCGGAGGCGCCGGAGCCATTGAGGCTCTCTCCCGGCGATGTGTGCGCGCAGAGCGAAGAGTGCGCAAAGAAATATATCCGTCGTGAGGGTTATCATGCACATGGAGAAAATTGATATCGCCCATCCGTTTGCCCTCACGAAAGATGAGCGAGCAAGGATGTTGGCTCATCAAGTAGCGAGGAAGGTATCTTCTTGCTGTGAGGAGATTGATATCGGAATATTCTTCGATGGAACGAATAACAACAAAGATAGGGATGCCCCCAGAAATGCCCATAGTAATGTGGGCCGCCTATTTGATGCATTTGATGTCCCGACGCGGGATCTGACGCGATATAAATATTACTGTGCCGGTGTTGGAACGCCGTTTTTTAAGGAAACCGGCGATACCGGACGTGGCTACGACTCCCGTGCCGGACTTGGTGCCGGATGGGGTGGAGAGGCTCGGATCAACTGGGCGCTGCTGCAGATTTCCAACGCGATTCACTTCCGCTTCTTTCGGGTCGATCTTAGTGGCGCACTCCAAACTACGGATCGTGCTTGCGTCGAGAAGATGTCAACTGACGTCAACATGGCCGATCGCTTGTTGCGCTCTGCTGGAGATACAGAAATAGAGCAGTTGCGCAACGCGGGCACGCTGGGTACGACCGGGTATATTCTCGATACGGCCGCCATGGCTCCGAACCACGCCGGCCGTAAATCTGTCCTAAAGCAACGGCGCGATTATTTACGTTCCAAGCTGGCACCGGTACTTGCATCCCATAAACCTGCCTTAAAGCGAATTCGATTGTCAGTATTTGGATTCTCCCGCGGAGCGGCTGCGGCCCGAGTCTTCTGCAATTGGCTGACCGATGCACTAGACAAAGATATGACGATTGCTGGAATTCCGGTCGAGCTGAACTTTTTGGGAATCTTCGATACCGTCGCCTCTGTTGGGTTCGCTCAGAGTTTTTTGCTATTTGAAGGGCATGGCGGATGGGCGCAAGAGCAATATCTCCGTATTCCCTCGTATGTTAAGCGTACTGTGCATCTAGTGTCGGCCCACGAAGTAAGGGGGTCGTTTCCTCTCGATAAAGCCGAAGCCGAAAACTGTCTGGAGCTGGTTTATCCAGGTGTACACTCTGATCTTGGCGGCGGATATGTACCTGGCGAGCAAGGAAAGGGCTGTGACGAGAAGGGGGCTCCAGAAGATAGCTGTAAGCTGTCACAAATTCCACTTGCGAGGATGTATAGAGAAGCCGTGGCGGCTGGTGTTCCGTTAGATATTAATGCGTCAAGTATGGCGCCGGAAGCCAAGCAAGCTTTCAAAGTGTCATCTTCGCTGGCTCGCGCCTACAACGACTACGTTGACGTAGCCAACAAGGTCGTTTCCCTTCAAGGAGGTGGAACGACAGGCGCCGCTAAAGCCCAGTACGGCATGTATCTACGCTGGCGAAAGCTCCGCTTGCCAGGTACGCCGGAGGCATTGGAAAACCAACCATTCTTCAAGCGTGCGGAGAAATTTAGCCGTCAAGACGCTGAGGATCTGCGAAGTGCCAATCGCGAGCTACAGGCCGAAGCGGCGGCGTTGCCCGCCATGGAGAAAGCGTCCGGGCTAATCGACGGCTGGATGCGCCGCTCGGGTCTCGCATGGACACCCGTCGCTGCGGGCCCAGTGCTTATGGGCCAGCTGTATCAGCAAGTTGCTGGCGAGAAGGTCAAGCAATGGCGTGAAGTGAAATCTATTTGGAATCATAAGGAGCCCCTCGACAGCCGTGTGGTTCGATTCTTCGACGACCACGTGCACGACTCGCGCGCTTGGTTCAAACCGCTCGGGGCCACGAGCGAAGAAGTCTGGAAGCTGCAACAGAAGGAGCGCATGGAGCGTCTGAAGAAGCAGCACGAAGACTTCCAACAGTTAATGAAAGACTTGTCGCGAGATCTGCACGGAACTGTCAAGCGCTATACGCCGACGCATGAAGGTGGTGGTGGGGAGGTGGCGCCGTTGCCACTGACAGGCGAACAACTGGCCCAGCTGGAAGCGTATAAGAAGGGCCAACTGCCGACCGAAACGGAAGGCCGCGAATGGTCGTCGATTTGGGGGTATCTGCGATGGCGAACTCACTACCAACCCGAAAGAACACTTGGGGAAAAGGTCATGGCGATATGGGGCGAGGCCACATCGCTGCCCGAGCGCGCCGTAGACAAAGCGAAGGACGCGGTGACTGACCTCGAGTCTGCGATGAAGAAGAAGGCAGCGGAATTCCTTGGGACGGGCATCGAAAAAGGAACAGACTATCTTCAGCGTCAAGCTGCCGACGCACTTCGTCGCTTCCTCGGCAACGGCATTCCCACGTTCTGAACCACACCGGTCGAATCCAATGACGTTTGCATGAAAGGCAGACGCTCGGCGGTGTCCGGTATGAGAATGAGGAAATGATCAAAGAGAACGGGACGCCTTCTCATGGTCAAGTAATCGTCTGGCCGGAGGATGGGGAGATGGGGATGACCGAGCTTTGTCTGTGTCGCGGGACCGAACTGCCATGGGCCGCGCCATCCTGAATGACACCTCTTACTGCCGATGTTTCGAGCGATGTGGAACCGCTTATAGAAACACCGCGCTCGCAGGTTAGAGTCAACTTCTTGGAGACCGCATGACGGAGCGCTTCTCTATCGCGCTTGTTTTTGCGTTATTGGCAGGTTCATGGGGCCCCTGGGCTTCAGCCGCCAACGGATTGCCCGATGTTTCAGTAAGAAAAGGTAGTACGCGTCAATACAAAATTAAACTTGATCCCGGCTCACGCATTGATTACGTCGTAAATTGGAAATTCTACGGACAAGAAGGCACTATTCTTGTTGTTCGGCAATTGAATGGTGGATATCCTGGCTGCGTCTTGTACCAGCTGGAAGGTGGTAAGTCTAAGATTATTCAGGGTCACCCATTTTGCAAATGGAAGGGAAAGCCATTTGTCGCATCCGAAGGGAATGGGAAATTTATTGAATTTCCGATAAGAATCAAGCAGTCGGCGGATTTTCAATATATTGATTCAAGCTTGCGCTTGAACTTCGACTCAATACGTAAACGTCTTTGTTCATATGACACGTTCTACGGTGCGAATGCCGCAACGATCGCAAAATGCGAGAAAGAGCTAAATTGAACCAGCTTACCTGAGGAGCAGAAGAGGCGCATCGAACTTCTGAGGATGCAATACAAACACGCCCGACAGGTAAGAATGACTTGTCACAGGGGCCGCGTGGAACTGCAAGGCACCATGCGCCTACGCCGGGCGATTCGTCGATACGCGCGTGAGGTGTACCAATGAGGTGGATTGCCGTCGCCTTTGTCGCATGCGCACTAGGGTCGTGTGGCGACGAGTTGATCGGTGCCAACGTTGTCGGCTACAACCACACCGACAAGGCCATCGGCCACTTCACAGTCAATGGAGGAGGCGGCGCTTACATGGATCCTCATGCGGGTGGCGGGAAATTTGCGTGTTGCGCTAGCGTGCCAACTCCATGGCGGCCCGGATTGACCATGACCGTCGGCTGGACCGACGAATTTGACGAGAACTACCGACAGCGCATTGTGGAGGTGCCGAAGTACGACAAGGTTGGGGATGTGGCGGTCCACTTCTTGAGGAACGGCGAAATAAAGATATTCGTGACCAACTACGCGCTATGGCATCCGCAATATCCCCTTAAAGGTGCAGAGGCGCAATTGAGGCCAGGTGTGGATCCAATCGGTCCTCTAGGTGCGAAGAAATAGTATCAAATTGGAACCTTTATCGCTGATTGTTTCAAGGGAAGGCTAAGCTCCGGTTGACTGCTGGGTGACGCGTGATGAAGATTTGCGGGACTCGGGTGCTTATTGTTTGCACTACAGCCTTGTTGCTCGGTTCTGGATGTGCATCGACGATATCAAGAAGCGAGTTAAGCAGGAGAACTGGTTGGAAAACACATTGTTTTGGGCGATATCTCGTTGATTTGCCGCCCACAGCTAGAGTAAGTGAATCGTATAAGATCCGCGGCAATAACATCGACTACTTGGCTGGTGAGAGCCCTGATTCGTTGAAAGCACAGGTCGCCGCGAGGGAGGCAGAGTTGCGGTCGCAGCGGCACGGAAAAATTGACGCAAGCATGCTTCTCCGCCGGATAGAGCATGGCGGGAGTGGGGTAACTCTCTTGTCGTGGAAGGCTCCATATAGTACGGCGTTGATGTGGCGAGATTCCTATTTGATTTCGGAAGAACCGTGGCAAGTTTTTCGATACAGCGGGGACGTTAGTCAAGACAGGGAAAGTATCGCGCTCAGGAATACAGAGAGTCTCGCTAAAAAAATCCGATCACGCGCCGATGGTGAGATTCCCCAGCAGCCCGGTTTCTGTATAGAAAAAGGGCTCGTGGTAGGAAAGGAGTACCAAGCCGAGTCGTTTTCCATTGGCGTGGAATTCCCTGAGCATCCAAATGCTAGAGTCACGATAGATGCTGGCACGGGAGCAGAGCAAGATCGTCTTCTTGATCGAGCTGACAAATTTTTGGTCGGTTCGATTGTTGGCCCAGCTCTCGGGCTGACGGTGCTGCGGAAGGGGCGCCGGCCCGTCGGATCAATTGAGGCGCAGGAGTACGCTACTGCCGCGTCAGATAAGGGGCAGCGCGTGTATGCGTTCGCATGGGAAGCCCAAGGTAGCGATCGTTCGCTTTCTCAACAAAATATCGCAGTGCATTTGCAGGTGTTGGAGCAATCTGTAGTAACGCCGCGGACGCCGTACCAACCCGCATTCCAGTCCGACAAGCAAGCGATCCAATTGTGGGACGCCATTATTGATTCCATTCGACTGCGACCCGGTGCAGCGTAAGGCGACGTTAGACAGGCGCTTTGGCGGCGCGGTCGGCCCACCCGGGCGTGAGCGCATAACTGGAGCTCTCCGTCTTGGGGCCAATGCCCATCGTCATGGTCAACGCTATGAAGCGTAGTGGCTCAGCAAGTTCCCCATGGAGAACGACGCCGCCGCAAGGATGGCGAAACCCTCGCGGTTGCGGTCGCCGATGGGCGAGATCCCGGCAGTCGCCTGAACGGAGCGTGGTATGAGGGAAGTAATTGCCCGCGGCTTGATTCCTGCCGCCGCATTGGCATGCTGCGCGTTGCTATATGGCCAGGAGGTCATAGCAAGTCAGCAATGGCTCCCCGAGTGCGTAGGGCGACTGGAATTGCAATTGCCTGGGCCGGCCGAACAGGCGGCCTGGGATGCGGACGAGGTTGCCAAGGACATCCGTGGAGACCTAGGCATTGAACCCGCCACGCGCTATCCCGATGGGGAGCGTACCTTTCGTGTGAACCTCAGTCGCGGGCCGTCGCTGATTACGCATCCGCTTAGCGACGCAGCGCGGACTACGATGCGCGACGCCGTGAACGTGCGGATGAAGAAGGATGTCGCCATGTTAAAGGCTCGCGATGGCAAGGATGTCTACGGGGACCGCGTGAAGTTCGAACGATTGGACTGGGCGGGGCAGACAGGCAAAGCCTGGCGTATTGGCAGCCAGTTGTCGGCATTTACTGAGGTTGGGAAGGTCGGATTGTGGTGGAGGCTCAGCAATCGTGATGGCGATGTCGCTGCCGAACAAGCGTATTTTGCGTCAGCAGTGGCCAAGGCGAGACCCCGTGACCCTAACGTGGTCCCAACGATGCCAGGTTTGTGCATGCCGTATATCTTCATTCCTGACGACGGGGTCGCGCCACGCTTTGTCGCGGCCAACTATCGCCTGAAGGGGCAACCCGATGTCATTGTCGGTTTGGAAGACAAGTCCGCCACCCCGCTGGATCTGAGGATGAATGCCAGGATGCGCGACCCAGAGGGTGTCTCGGACTTCTTCTGGACCGCTCGGTACCAGGATCGCGAGGAAGTCCGAAGCATCTGGAAAGACCGCTACCGCAGCATCACGATAGCCGGGGTGAAGGGCGTGGAGTCATTTGTGCGTCTTCGTCGCGAGGATGGAACCATCGACCATGGCTACTTGATCGTGGCATTGGGTAGCCCGGGCACCGGGGGCAGCTCGAGTGTGATGCTTTACGTCATACAGCGCGCCGATTTCGCCAAGAAGGCTAGCGTTGCACCGTTGGACCAGTCTTCGTTCCTTGCGCTGGCACGCGAAATTGCCGCAAGCGTCAAGATCAGGAATCTGCATCACTGACGTGTTCAAGGGAAAGAAAGATATGGGGTGCGTTCAATCGGTATCGGCGCGGTGGGTATCGCGGTATTGCCGGTCGCAGTCGGATGTTCCGCAACCGAAGACGAGGTGCCAGCTAGTTCCAAAGTACAACGAGAACGATACCGGTGGACTGACATTGGAGAGTCGTCTTCCATCCCGTGGAACGGAGCGGAGCATGAGGCAAGGTATTGTCCGTAGCTTGATTCCTGCTGCGGTCCTGGCATGCTCGCCGCTGGCATATGGCCAGGCCGCCGTGGCGAGTGGGCAATGGCTGCCCGAATGCGTAGGGCGGCTGGAACTGCAATTGCCTGGGCCGGCCGACCAGGCGGCCTGGGATCCTGTCGAGGTCGCCAAGCGCATTCGTGGCGATCTGCGCCGCGACCCGCCGGCACGCTATCCCGACGGCGAGCGTGCCTTTCACGTGAATCTTGGTGATCGCGGGCCACTGATGATTACGCACCCCATGAGCGATAGCCAACGCGGGGTGATACGAGCCGCTGTCGATAGTCGGATGACGAAGGATGGCGCCATGTTGAAAGCGCGTGATGGCAACGACGTGTATGGCACGCGCGCGACTTTCGACAACTTGGACTGGGCAGGACCTGGCGGCAAGGCTTGGCGTGTAGGCAGTCAACTCTCCGCGTTTACCACGGTCAGCGATTCCGGCTTGTGGTGGAAGCTAAGTACCCACGACAGCGACGCCAAAGCCGATGAGGCGGAGTTCGCCTCCCCGGTGGCGGGGGCGATGCCGAGGGTTCCAAACACTGTGCCTCCAAAGCGCGGCCTGTGCATGCCCTATGTGTTCTTGCCCGATGACGGTGTTGTGCCTCGATATGTAGCGGCCAGCTATCGCATGAAAGGGCAGCCCGACGTGATCATCGGTCTGGAGGACAAGTCAGCCGCTCCGCCGAATGCGAAGCTGAACCCGAGGATGCGGGATCCCGAGGGTGTGTCGGACTTTTTCTGGACCCACTTGTACCAGGATCGTCGCGAGGTAACGAGCATCTGGAGGGACCGCTACCGCCGCACCACGATCGCTGGGGTGAAGGCCGTTGAGTTGTTCGTCAGCCTCCGTCGCGAGGATGGAACCATCGATCATGGCTACTTGGTGGTAGCTCTCGGTAGTCCCCGCTCACAGGGCAGTTCCAGCGTGATGCTTCACGTCATTCAACGTTCCGACTTTGCCCGCAAGGCAGGGATTACGCCCCTCGGTGAAGCATCGTTCCTTGCCCTGGCGAGGGGCATCGCTGCGAAGGTGACCCCCAGAGTTGCGCGGGATGCGCGGTAGCAGCATTCGATGTCGTCAAACGATCATGGCTAGGATCATTTTGTCCACACTAATTGCCGTCTTCTTGTTGTTCGGCTGTGAAAGACATGCCGCCGAGGAAGACGAAGGCTGGGGCCTGAAGCTGTCGATTCTCAACTACACGGACATGCCGCTGGGCGTTGTCTATGTCAATGGAGTCTGGGCGGGTGCCATGGGAAGTTGGGGAGGAGGGACGAGCTTCGCTGGAAGTGCAGGCGTTCCTACCAAATGGAGGCCCGGCATGACGATGACCGTTGAGTGGCGGGATGATGCGCTCTATCAGAAAGACAAGGATGCTCTTCATAAGGCTGAGGTGGAGGTGGAACCCTACACAGGGGAGCGCCCCAGTTTCCTCTGGGTGGCATTCTTTCCTGACGGCAAGATCAGACTGTTCCCCTCATCATACGCGCCGGGATTTCCGCAGTCGCCCCCACCATTGAGGCTCACGCCAGGAGAAGTGTGCGCTCAGAACGAGGCGTGTGCAAAAAAATACATCCGATGAGAGCAAATCAACGGCGGATTAGGATCGCATGCGGCACGTTAGCGATGCTTGAATATAACTCGCCCCCCGTTTCGGTGCCGATGGAGCGTCGTCAGACGATCATGATTAAGGTTCTTTGTTCTATATTGATCGCCGTCTTTATGTTGGCTGCTTGCGATAGGCAAGCAGCCGAGGAAGACGAAGGCTGGGGCCTGAAGCTGTCGATTCTCAATTACACGGACATGCCGCTGGGCGTTGTCTATGTCAACGGGGTATGGGCGGGTGGCATGGGAAGTTGGGGAGGAGGGACGAGCTTCGCTGGAAGTGCAGGCGTTCCTACCAAATGGAGGCCCGGCATGACGATGACCGTTGAGTGGCAGGATGATGCGCTCTATCAGAAAGACAAGGATGCTCTTCATAAGGCTGAGGTAGAGGTGGAACCCTACACAGGGGAGCGCCCCAGTTTCCTCTGGGTGGCATTCTTTCCTGACGGCAAGATCAGACTGTTCCCCTCATCATACGCGCCGGGGTTTCCGCAGTCGCCCCCACCATTGAGGCTTACGCCAGGGGATGTTTGTGCTCAGAGCGAGGCGTGTGCAAAAAAATATATCCAATGAGAGCGATTTATTCGTGATCGGATAATGTTGAACTATCCGAAGATAGTCTTGCACGTATGTTGGCTGCTTTTTGTGGCGGTGGCGATATGCCGAACCTCACGCGCCGATCATGTGGATCCCCGGGTGCCGGCTGTAAGCATTAAGGATGCACACGACGTCAAACGATCCCTCGCGCAGCCAGTTTCGGGTGCCAAGATCGCATATGCCGTGGATTGGAAATTTTATGGGCGTAGTGGCCGTATCGTTGCTGTGCAACTGCGGGTTGGGGACTACATGAGTTGTGAGCTATATCATGTGGAGGAGGGGAGCCTGAAATTGATCCAAGCCCATCCATTTTGCTCCTGGACGAGAAAACCCCGCATGGTAACAAACCGGGATGTGAAAGGCATAGAGTTTCCGATCAGGATAAGGCAGGGTGAGGGTTATCCGATCAATGAATCGAGCATACAGATCGATTTTGATATGGTATCAAAGGATATCTGCACCCATAACATGTCATACGCGGATGATGCCGCTTCAGTTCCCAAGTGTCCGGGTGGCTGGAAGTACGGCTCGGGAAATGGCGTTCCGGAAGGAAGGTAACCCTAGATTAGCAAGATGATGAGCTCAACCACGAGGACGAGGATGCCGTTGGACGATCATGATTAAGGTTCTTTGTTCGGTGTTAATCGCCGTCTTCATGTTGGCTGCCTGCGAAAAGCAAGCCGCCGAGGAAGACGAAGGCTGGGGCCTGAAGCTGTCGATTCTCAACTACACGGACATGCCGCTGGGCGTTGTCTATGTCAATGGAGTCTGGGCGGGTGCCATGGGAAGTTGGGGAGGAGGGACGAGCTTCGCTGGAAGTGCAGGCGTTCCTACCAAATGGAGGCCCGGCATGACGATGACCGTTGAGTGGCAGGATGATGCGCTTTATCAGAAAGACAAGAACGCTCTCCATAGGGCTGAGGTAGAAGTCGAGCCGTATACCGGCGACTACCTGAGTTTTCTTTGGGTTGCGTTTTTCCCGGACGGTAAGGTAAGGCTCTTTCCTTCAATGTATGGGCCAGGTCATCCAGAAGCGCCGGAACCGTTAAGGCAGTCACCTGGTGACGTCTGCGCAAAAAGCGAGGCGTGCGCAAAGAAGTATATTCGGCGTGAGGGTTATCACCCCCACGGAGTAAATTGATATTGAGGGTGCATGTGCTGGTACAAGAATTTGAGCCATGGCGCGCCAGGGCTGCCGCCGCTCTCCTTCTTTGTACGATGACGGCGTGCGAGGGTAGGGTCGACACCGTTGCCAAGCTCGATGGCGAGCAGGGGGAGCGCATCCGACGGATGGAGAAGAGCGACCGACCGGCGCTTGGCGGCGCCAGGGTCCCCACTGGAACGTACCGTACGCCGGCGAAGATGGAGGGCCTGACAATCGTCGGATACAACTACACCGACACCTATATCAGCGACTTCTCGGTCAATGGTGCAGGGGGCGGCAATATCGAAGTTTCGTCCAAGGAACACAGCTATGGTGGCGGTACTTGCTGCGCGGCAATTCCAGCCGATACCCCATTACCGCTGGGGGTTCGGATCGAATGGAAGCGCGACGGCGATGTGCCCCGCTGTCGGCAGACGGTGTTGCTCGAGGGACCGGTGCCGGCGGATCCGCGGTACTTCGAAGTGCATTTCCACCAGGACGGGAAGATCAAGGTGGCCCTGTCCGACTACCCTTCCGTGCCTCACGTACTGATCGATCGCTTCGACTACACCAAGCGCAAGGCGTCTGGCAACGTGGTCAATGACACCATGTTCGGCACATGCGGGTGAGCCCGAGCCCGCTGAAGTGCGAGATAGAAGGTGAATGAACGTGTTTCAGGGATGGCTGCGTGGGGCTGTTCCCAATCGTTGTGCCGGCTCGAAAACCAGTGAGACGACATAGTGCGCTTCGTTTCCTATATGCCTGCCGCCATGTTGGTCCTGTGCTCCGCCGCGATTGCGGACGACTTGGCCGGCTGTGGCGTCTCCATTCCGTCGAAGCGGTATGGTTTTGAGGCGCAACCGGTGCGCGCCGAAGACCTTGGTCGGTGCGCGCGCTTCTATCACTACAGTGGCTCTCCGCATCATGCGCACCGGCGGCCGTGGGTTTTCTCGATCTCGGTGCTTCGCGGGGATATCGTATCAACCATAAGACAAGTGCCGTCCAACTTTATGTCGAAGCCAGGCGGAGGAGTCGAATTCCGGATGCCAGAACCAGCGGAGCATGCGGCCACCGGCTATTCCAGTTATCCCATATCGGTCTTGCACAGCATCTCGACGATCAAAGAGGGGGTTGGATATATGGTGGTCGAGTACGACCGAAGGGTAAGCACGATCAAAGCCATCTCTCCGTCCGAGGCGGTTGAAACGGAGGAAAGAGAACGATGTACCAGTGCGATAAGAAGCAATGGATCGACAACCCTGCTGATGACGGGGTGCATTCCGGCCAGTGCCGGGCGCATGGGGTTCAATGCCGTCAAGGGCCTGATCGAAAGTAGCCTGTTTCAGTGAATCCCCCTGAGCCACGGCCGCTTGTCGTCGTCAGTCGCCAACAAGTCCAGATGACCATCCGACAGTACGTCTTGATGTCCCTTCTCGTCTTTGGATGTGTGCCTGCCATCGCTGCGGCCGACTGCATCCGGATGGATCTGTTGGTCGGCGGACCAGGCATATGTGTTCCAAAGGCGCTGAAGGCGAAGCCCAACACCGCGCTGTCTTCCCGATATGCCGGTACGACGTGTGTCTCGTTCGGTCTTCCTGAAGCAGCCCAGGCTGTCGGTCTGATGTGTGTTTCTTCGAGCCAGGAATTCCTGTCGGACTTCGGCGTTATGACGGACCAGGACGGACGGCTATTTGCTGACGGCGGCCGCGGCCCGCGAGGCGTCAGTGTCGCTACCGGGATGTCGCTGTATTCAATGGAAGTGATGGAAGATCTCAAGCTGGCACATACGGTATTCGGTGCCGTCATCGACTGCAATGAGGCGGGCGTGGCCGTGTACCGCGCCACGTCGAGCTGTCACGTGGCCGTCTCGTTTCTGCCGAACCGGCGCTTTCTGTACAGTTCCTTCGTGCTGCAGAACCATGTATCGGGGCAGGGAAAGGCCCGCATGCATGACATCGTCGGCCTATGGAAATCAGTAAGGATTTCCGAATGACGGTGGCGCAAGTGAAGCGTGCTTTAGTCGGTGATGGGAACCGGTGGCATATCGCAGTGATGTTTCACATCGCATTGATCCTGTCCCTGGCGCTTGCCAGCACAACGCTCTTTGCCGATGGCCAGCATCGCCGCTTTTCCGGCGAGTCCGTCTCCTTCGAGTTCGACGCCACACGCTACCAGTCGATAACGGAGGCGGGGAGTGCTGAGCGAGATGATGGCAGCACGCCTGCTCAGGCCTACAACCTGACATTGCATCGGCGTCATGCGATCGGAGAGAGTGATGCCGATGCGGGCACCGTCTGTCTTTTGCCTCTGAATACGTGCGCCAACAGGGGCGGCGGGGAGCTTCCCTATTGGCTTGACGAAGGCAGCGAATTGAGAGTCTTCGGTCCTACGGAACGCGTACGACGGAGAACGCTCGGCGGGCGGTTGATACTGGAAGCATTTCCCCTTTGCGGCTGGCATGATGGTAGTGATTGGATGCCATATGGCGGGCAATGTTACGTTGCAGTTCTGCCGTTGGAGAGCAAAGTTGTGAGCTTTACTTTCCTGCTGGGAAAGGCCTCTGGCTGCAAGCAGTACGAGCGCTGCTGGGCCGGCCAGTTGAGAGCGACAAGGCGAATGCTCGCGACGGTTCGATAGAGGGCGACGTGCACCTGAAGCGCTTTCCAGATTGACGAACGCTATGACACAGCGACTTTCTCATTCTTTGATGTGCCTGCCGTTCCTGTTCTGCATGTCGGCCTCCCACGCTGCCACATCCGTCGTGCAGGACGATATCGCCGCTTGCATGAAGAGGAAGAGTATGGCCCTGGCCTCGTGCAAGAGTGGGTGTGGCTTGATAGCGAAGAGCTGCTATGACGAGGTGGAGGATGGATATGTCTCGACGATTCATGACACGATAGCGGCCACATCGGCTATCGCATGCCCGGTCGATCTGAGAGCCGTTTCGGAAAAATACGATGCCCTGAGAGGCGACATAGAAGGGGCCCTTGAACCAGGCTCGTGGCAGCAGCTCGATATGCGCCTGATTCTGCTTGGAAGCCAACTTGAGCTGCTGCGCGCCGTGCAACGACGGTGCGCGCACAGGTAGCGAAGAGCGCCGGCAGCCCATGGCCATCTTGCAAATTCAGTGCCCCAAGACTCAGCCGGGGCCGACGTATTCGACGTAGAACAACCACCTGCTGCCGGCGACCGGAACGCCGAATGCGCGCCCGGATGGTCTGCTCACCATCCACCGCGCGTCGTAAATGGGACGCGCGCCGCGGACGGCTTCTTCCAGCGCGACGGTGGCGTCTTTACCAAGCCATGGCCGAACGAAGGCCCTAGGAATGGTGGCGTTGCCTCGATACGACGATTCCGCGGAAATGCGCTTCACATCAGAATCGGACAGCGTCGCCACGCCGATCACCGACACATAGTCGGTGGGGCCGATTCCGTCATCGCCTTTCTTGGATTCGGGCAACGTTACGACCTCGAATCGAACGTCGCGGGCGGGCTGTTGCAAGCGGAGATGCGTCCCGAAGGCGCTCGGATCTGGGTTGAGCCCCGGCTGCGACTCCGAGCATGCTGTCAGTGCGAATGCCAAGGCCGAGATGGTGATTCGGAGCGCGCGGAGCCGGCGCTGCGGGCGAGACAGGGTAGGCATTCTTGTATTGTCCAAGTGCTCGCCATTCCTGGTCGGCTTGATACGGTATTGTCCGGCCATGCGCCTCTATCTTGAAGATGCGATTTGCTGAACGGGAAACGGCGTCGCGGGACCCGAGCACGCCGTCGCTAATCAGAAAGGCTATGATAGCCATACGCTCCGTCGGTATCTACCCACTCTTAGGTCTAACATGGTTAGGATTCTTTTCGCTGTTCTAATCGCCGTCTTCGTGTTGTCCGGCTGTAAAAGACATGCCGAGGAGGAAGACGAAGGCTGGGGGCTGAAGCTATCCATTCTGAACTACACGGACATGCCGTTGGGCGTTGTCTATGTCAATGGAGTCTGGGCGGGTGGCATGGGAAGTTGGGCCGGGGGGACTAGTTTCGCTGGAAGCGTAGGTGTTCCTGCCAAATGGAAACCCGGCATGACGATGACCGTTGAGTGGCGGGACGAAGCGCTTTATCAGAAAGACAAGAATGCGCTCCATAGGGCTGAAGTAGAGGTGGAGCCATATACGGAGGATTATCCGAGCGTTCTTTGGATTGCTTTTTTTCCGGACGGAAAAGTACGACTTTTCCCTTCGAGATACTCGCCAGGGCCGCGAGCCCCTGAGCCACTAAGGTTGTCGCCCGGTGAAATCTGTGCAAAAAATGAGGCGTGTGCGAAGAAATATACTTTGCGCGAAGGTTATCAACCACATGGAACAAGTTGACGTTCCCAGCGCACTTGTGTTTATCAATGTCGCGCGGCGATCGAGTAAAAATAGGTCAGTACGTCGCGTTGCGAAGGTAGTTGTCTTCGCGATATCAATGTGGATGTTGTCCGCATGCGAGAGCGAAGTGGTCGGCACCAACATCGTCGGCTACAACCATACGGATAAGGATATCGGGCACTTTACAGTCGATGGGAAAGGAGGCACCTATCTTGGTGCACACGAAGGCGGAGGTGGCTTCGTATGCTGCGTGGCGGTGCCAGAATCATGGAGACCAGACCTCGCAGTGAAGATCGGTTGGACCGACGAGCATGACAAGAACTACCGGGAACGCGTAGTGCCTGTGCCGAGATACGACGAAGTCGGGCACTTCGCCGTTCACTTTCTTCGGAACGGCGAGATCAAGGTCTTCGTGACGATGTATGCCTTATGGTCGCCGCACTATCCCCTGAAAGGCTCCGATGCGCAGCTTCGGCATGGTATCGATCCCAGTGGGCCCGGAGGAAAGGAGAGATGATGATGCGGAAAAGCCGGCGCAAGACGGGCTCCGACATTCCTCTCTCCGGCGCCTGCAGTGGTACCTGCGCATCGGCAGGCATGTCCCCTTTGACAGTAGAAGTGTTGTTGTCTGCTTTCCTCGGCCTTTTATCGCCCGGCCTAGGCATAGCGGAGGCCTTTGTTAACCCGAGCTTTGCGCTCCGGTCGGATGGTCGAGAAGTGGCGATACAAGACGGCAATGGCAAAACGCTTGTCTGCAAGCTTGGGTTCAAGGCTGACAGTGCTGAGCCGTCGTCCGATGGTGCTGCGCTCATTGTCTCGGACACTGAGTATGTCTTGATGGAGGACTTGTCTCGGTGCGAACAAGCTCGTCCATCGAAGAAGAGCATTCCAGCGGCGGCAGGAACATTGATTGATCTAAATATCAACAAGGGTATCTATCTGTCCATAGATCCCATCTCAACAACGCCGCCAAGTTTTCTTGCGACAATCGCGCGAATAGGAACCTCGCGCAATCTTGTTGACATCCCGGGGGCCTATGTTCCGTCAATGCCATTGGAGGAGCTTCAGAAGTACGGTTTTGCATATGATGGCGCCCGTGCCAAGGGAAGGCTATCGGCAGATGGACACTTCGCGTCTCCCAACGGTGAGATGGATTGCGGACCTGATAGCTACCCCGGGGTATGGGACATCGGTGCAAACCGCAAGGTTGTGGCGCCTGCGGACGTTCAGGAGCATGGCGCCGAAGGTATTGCCGATTGGTGTCGCCTGCTGTTCTCGCGGAAGCCAAGGTAAGAAGTCTTGGGAGCCACGGGAGCGACAAGCGACGATCGATGCGCGCAGCTAAGGCTCGGGATAGTGGTGAAGCGGAAGGTTCCGGCCTCGGCAGAGGTGAACGGGGTCCCGAAAGAGTTGCAGTTTCACGCCCTTAGTGCGCCGGACCGATGAGAGCCGACGATGGAAGGGAGAGCTCCTTATCGGTGCAGTACTGGCTCAATTCCGGGTCCCCATCGGGCGGGCCGTAAAAGAATGCCTTTCTGTCAAATCTGAGCCGAAAGAAGCGTGTCCGCACCCGCTCCAGTTTCTCGTCATAGCATGCGCGGCTGGCCCTGAGATCACTGAACTGCTGTGGCTTGGCACGGCGTATCGGCTTCAGATCCGTGAGCATTTCATCGGCTACCTGAAGGAAAGTCATGTCCTTGCACTGGACGAATGCCATCAAATGAATCACCTCATGTAGCCCGTATGCCGACCGAAAGTCCTTTACGATGACGTCAGGAAGACCATCGTTGTTCAGGTCGGGACGCGAGTGCAAGTACGTTTTTCCCTGTGTGTACGAATAGAAGCAATCCACGTCGTCCTCCCCAGGAAAGCACACGGAGACGGCTCCATCATCACGGAAGCTAATGTCGAAAATGCGCTCGTCCGCAGCCTTTTCGCAGAACTGCTGAATTCCTTCGCGTGAATGGAGGCTTCTGGCTTCCGCCAGGGCTACCGCAGAAGCCACGGCAGCCATCACGATGATCTTCTTAAGCATCATTGCCACAGTCCTGTAGTGTCCAACACGAACGAGTGTCGCGCATCAGAAAGCGGTCCCAACTCGTTATTCAAGGAATATTTGCGGATTTCGCGTCCGGCGTATGCCGGCCAGGATGCAAGATCTTTCTGGCTACTGGTGATCGCCGTCGCATCTGTCAGTAGTTGTCGGCTCAGGGCTTGCTCGTGCAGGTCAGTCCAACGATTCAGCGGTAGAGCCCAATCGATACTTGGGTTCGCCAGTATTGCCTTATGCATGGAATCACCTACTGCGTTGCCGGCTACGTGTGCGGGGCGAAAGATGTGCCAACGCAGGAGGATCGCGATGGCCTTCTCCGAGGTGAAGACCGTGCCGAGGGAGCCTGCTATCCGTTGGTTTCCCGCTCTGGCCAGCACAGGAATGGCAAGGATGTCTCGTAATCGGAGCCGCACCATATCCCACATGGAGCTGCGAACGCCTGCGACGCATCGGCCGGCCATTACCCAGCGGTAGAACCAGTGCCACGTCTTGTAGTAGTTCGCCTCTGGAAGCTGGCGGCTGACTTCCGGAAGTCTGCCGAGGTTGTCCGGCGCATCAGCGGGACTTGTGACAGGTGCATGCTGGCGAATCCAGCCGGCATACTTGCGCTGGCCAGTGTTCCATAGCGCTCCCTGGTTGCTCCGTACCCACGCGGCGGACGGATAGAGCCCGAAATTGCCGAAGGCGGTAATGTAGTCGGATCGATGGTGATGTAGCACATAGGCGAGGAACCCGGCCAGCTCGCCATTGTGGTAGCCCTTGGCTGGCAGGACGCCAAATGTCCAATGGCACGGCCCGATAGAAACAAGAGCGTCGTCGTATGCGTTGACGGAGTCGAACGCTGCCAGGCACTCCTGCTCGGCCGTGGCTCTGACTACCCTGTACGTCGATGCCGTGGCACACCGCGGGTCCGCCTGTAGTGCCGCCAACGTTCTTCCCTCGATTAAGCGTTCCGGAGTCATTTCGCTTTCGGGCCAGCAGTGCGCTGGCACAGTGCTGACGGGACCGCCGTAGGCCTTGTAGTTGGTGTAGCTGCCAAGTGGTTGGTAATGGTCGTCCCGTTGCGTGCTGGGATAGCAGTAGTAGCGCGTGAAGTCTCGAAAGAACATTCGGGTGTGGGTCTTCCACCGGGGTCCGCTTTTTACGCCTACGTGCGTGATCTCATCGTGTCGCCAGATGTTTATCCCTTTGACAAACGGTCGGGTACGAGCCTGCGTTCGGGCGTCCACCGTCCACGCCTCAATGACCACAGGGCAACGGTAGTTGTGGTGCACCCAGTGGTCCAGGGCATCCCGAGTCGTTTGGTTGACGACTCCCGATATCGGACCTGTGTATCTGCAGGTGTTGGGGACGCGGGACAGCGTCGCAACATAGAGTGACTCTGCCGGACTCGGGTCATCGCGCATTCCTAGCGATGCAACATCATGCGCGTGCTCGGCCAACGGCGTGCCGAGTTGGCTCGCGGGAAGGAGACTTCGAAGTCGTGCTGCACTGAATTGCGCGACATGCGACATCCCCGCATAGATCTGGAATTCGCGTACTGCCCACTCTGTATAACGGTCGAAGTAGCCGCTGGGTACGCCCACGACACCGAACCCGAGGGATCGAAGGTCGCGCTGCAGTTGTTGCACGTATTGAGGTACGACGAGCGTCGCTCCACCCTGATCTTGAGGCGTCTCGCCGGTGGACGGAGAGGTAGGTGGGTCAACGAGCCCGCCCCAACGCGGCGGGCGGTTGTCTCGAACGACGCCATCGTGATCGTCGCGCTGAAGGTCGAAGTTGCCGTATCGCATGGGGGCCGAGAGTCAGATGTCATGCTGGGCGCTAAGCGACGTCAGCGCATCCGCATGTAGGCCGGAGGAAGAGGGCATCCTGACCGTCTCATGGAACGCCCGCAGTGCCGCCCGGGTTCTTTGGCCGCAGACTCCGTCGAGATTGCCGTCATAGAAGCCGAGATTTTTTAGTCGGGACTGGATGCCGCGGTGATCCTTCGTATCGGCCTGCACGCGTAGATCCAATGTCCATTGCCACGGCCTGTGTTGATGGTCGAACGGATGAATTGTCAGCGTGGCGGTTTTCGTGCCTGGCACCATGGGATGCGCTATGACTCCGCTGGCCGGGACATTTCCTTCGAAGGTGTGGGATCCCAGGCACAGCACATAGGGCTTGCCGACTGTGGATTCCGCTTCGTATGGCCGGGTGATGCGGACAGCGAAGTACCCGGGCGGGGCCACGGTGGCTGAGGTCGAATGGGGAGGGATTGTTGGGTTGCCATCCGACGCGGCGAACGCATGTTGAGTCGCTTTGACTTCGAGCAGACCTGACGTCTCGAAGGTAATCGCATTCCCCTCCAACCGGACCGCCGAATCGGCACCATGCAGCACGACGGTGTTCTTCGCCAGAATCTCGACGACATCGTTCGACGAAGTCACCACCACTTCCTTGTCCGCCAGGATCGCCATCGCGCCGGCATGCGCCAGCACCGACAGCGGTCCGTTCGCCGCGACCGCCTTCAAGCCATTACGCTGCACGAACAGCGACACGCCTTGCGCTGCCGCCATCGCGATGGTCTTGCCGGCCGTCAGTTGCCAATTCGACTGCACGGTGCCATGCAGATGCCGCCCCGAATAGACCGCGGTGGTCTCTTGGCTCGATACGGCGATGGAAGTCGGCGCCTCGACCATCAGCAGCGGCTCGGCGAAGCGCTCGACCGGCTTGCCGTCCGGCTGCTTGGCCTCCTGACCATTGACCGTGTCTTCGTAGTGTCCGTTCTGTTCCGGCTCGACGAGGGGCAGCAGCGGCTCGAAGACCTCGTTGGCGGTCAGGGGCAGGGCGGTTTGCGTGCGAGCCGCGGTCGACAGGCGCTCGGCGGTGCGTTGTGCGCCCTTGAGCAGCGCGATCGCTTCGGCCATATTCATCACGGTGCCGGTGGCGCGGGGCCGTGCGGTGGTCGACAGCAGCAGGCCCTGGCCGGCGCGCACCACCGCCCACGCATCGGTTCGCAGTTCGGCACCGGTGCCGCGCCACGGTCCTCGCTGA
>NZ_AMPR02000437.1:0-19505 GCF_000307735.3 Cupriavidus sp. HPC(L)
AGTCACGACAGCAAGCGCGGCACCAACCGGCCGCGTTTGCCGCCAGTGGGGTTGGCTCCAGCCGACCCCAAAGTTGTTTTAGGGGTATAGCTCAACTGGCAGAGCGTCGGTCTCCAAAACCGAAGGTTGGGGGTTCGATTCCCTCTGCCCCTGCCAATTCAATCAGCCGCGTCGGGCGGATCCACGAAGGATCCATCGTGACGCGGCTTAGTCTCGTTTGCGAAACATGGCCAATCCCAACGTCGAAACCGTCAACACCTCCAGTGGCAAGTGGCTGCTGGGCGTGGCCGTGCTGCTCGTGGTGGCCGGCGTGATCGGTTTCTACGCGCTGGCGCAGCAGCCTGGCTACGTGCGCGGCGCCGCGCTGTTCGCCGGCATCGCGCTCGGCGTGATCGTCGCGCTGGTGTCCGCGCCGGGCAAGGAATTCGTGGGATTCGCCAGGGAATCGTACCGGGAAGTCCGCAAGGTGGTGTGGCCGACCCGCAAGGAAGCCGGACAGATGACGGGCCTGGTGTTCGTCTTCGTGGTCGTGATGGCGCTGTTCTTGTGGTCGGCCGACAAACTGATCGAGTGGGTGATCTTCTCCCTCGTGCTGGGCTGGAAATAAGGGAAAGGACATGACGGACGACGCAAAGCAGGAATCCACTCCTACGCAGCCGCCTTCGAAGAAGCGCTGGTACGTGGTCCACGCTTACTCCGGCATGGAGAAGAGCGTGCAGCGCGCACTGCAGGAACGCATCGAGCGCGCGGAGATGCAGGACAAGTTCGGACGCATTCTGGTGCCGTCCGAAGAAGTGATCGAAATGAAGGGCGGTCAGCGTTCGGTGACCGAGCGGCGCTTCTTCCCGGGCTACGTGCTCGTGGAAATGGAGATGACCGACGAGACGTGGCACCTGGTCAAGAACACCAGCAAGGTCACCGGCTTCGTCGGCGGCGCGCGCAACCGTCCGAGTCCGATTTCCCAGAAGGAAGTCGACAAGATCATGACGCAGATGCAGGAAGGCGTCGAGAAGCCGCGGCCCAAGACGCTGTTCGAGGTGGGCGAAATGGTGCGCGTCAAGGACGGCCCGTTCACCGACTTCAACGGCAACGTGGAAGAGGTCAATTACGAGAAGTCGCGCCTGCGCGTCTCGGTGACCATCTTCGGCCGCGCGACCCCGGTCGAGCTCGAGTTCGGCCAGGTCGAGAAGGTCTGATCGATCTGCTCGCTACAGGATTCGCAGGGCCGCGCCGCCTTCGGCAGTGCGACCGGCGACGCTCCGCAAGGGGCACAAGAGGAGCGTGAGGCCGATCCCGCCACAGGCGGACGGCGACAGCGCGTTACGACTCAACAGGACCGACTGCCCAACGTACAGCGGTCCGGATTGGAGTAAAGATGGCCAAGAAGATTATTGGCTTTATCAAGCTGCAGATCCCGGCTGGTAAAGCGAACCCCTCCCCGCCCGTGGGCCCGGCACTGGGTCAGCGCGGCCTGAACATCATGGAGTTCTGCAAGGCGTTCAACGCGCAGACCCAGGGTATGGAACCCGGCCTGCCGGTGCCGGTGGTGATCACCGCCTTCGCCGACAAGAGCTTCACCTTCGTGATGAAGTCGCCGCCGGCCACCGTGCTGATCAAGAAGGCTGCCGGCATCACCAAGGGTTCGGCCAAGCCGCACACCGACAAGGTTGGCAAGATCACCCGCGCCCAGGCTGAAGACATCGCCAAGGCCAAGAACGCCGACCTGACGGCCGCCGATCTGGACGCGGCAGTGCGCACCATCGCCGGCTCGGCCCGCTCGATGGGTATCACCGTGGAGGGTCTGTAAATGGCTAAGGTTTCGAAGCGCGTAGCGGCCAACAAGGCCAAGATCGAGCGCACCAAGTTCTACCCGATCGACGAGGCGCTGGGCCTGGTCAAGGAATGCGCGTCGGCCAAGTTCGACGAGTCGATCGACGTCGCCGTGCAACTGGGCATCGACGCCAAGAAGTCCGACCAGGTGGTTCGTGGCTCGGTGGTGCTGCCCGCCGGTACCGGCAAGTCGGTTCGCGTGGCGGTGTTCGCCCAGGGCGACAAGGCTGAAGCGGCCAAGGCCGCCGGCGCCGACGTGGTTGGCATGGAAGACCTGGCCGAGCAAGTCAAGGCGGGCAACCTGAACTTCGACGTCGTGATCGCTTCGCCGGACACGATGCGCATCGTCGGTACGCTGGGCCAGATCCTCGGTCCGCGCGGCCTGATGCCGAACCCGAAGGTCGGTACCGTGACCCCCGACGTGGCCCAGGCCGTCAAGAACGCCAAGGCCGGTCAGGTCCAGTTCCGTGTCGACAAGGCCGGTATCATCCACGCGACCATCGGCCGCCGTTCGTTCGAGGACGCCGCGCTCAAGAGCAACCTGTCCGCGCTGATCGACGCGCTGGTCAAGGCCAAGCCGGCCACCAGCAAGGGCGTCTACCTGCGCAAGATCGCGGTCTCGTCGACCATGGGCGTGGGCGTTCGCGTCGACCAGACTTCGCTGGCCGCCTAAGCGATTGGAAATACGCTGGCCACATGCTGGCCAGTCTGCCGACCGGACCCGATAACACCGGTCGGCCAGGCATTCGAGGTTCCGGCCCCGCGCCGGGACCGGCCCGCCACGGCGGGCCACAGAAAGGCTTTGGGCAGTGGTGCCGGCGCCAGCCGCCGGTCCCGCTGGTTATCAAAGACCGCTGGCGGTCATGTTCGCGCGCAAGCTGCGCATGGCCTTAATCGGTGGGACCGTACACGGCAGCAAGGTGACGGCAGCCTGCCCGCCAGCGTAGATGGCGAACCCGAAGGTTGGAATGGTCCGGGGCGAGATCCCCGGGTGATTCGGGCCAATCGGACGCCGTTCGTTTGGACTGATGCAACGTGCTCCGTCGCCGGAGTGCCGCGCATCGTTTTGGAGCTTAACCGTGCCACTCAATATTGAAGATAAGAAGGCCGTCGTTGCTGAGGTGTCGGCGCAAGTCGCCAAAGCCCAGACCATCGTCGTGGCCGAATATCGCGGCATCACGGTTGGCGATCTGACCAAGCTGCGTGCCACCGCCCGCGAGCAAGGCGTCTACCTGCGCGTTCTGAAGAACACGCTGGCTCGCCGCGCCGTGGAAGGTACGCCGTTTGCCGCGCTCGCGGAGCAACTGACCGGTCCGCTGATCTACGGGATTTCCGAAGATGCAGTGGCCTCGGCCAAGGTTCTGAACGACTTCGCCAAGACCAACGACAAGCTGGTCCTGCGCGCCGGTTCGTTCGACGGCAAGGTGCTCGATGTCAACGCCGTCAAGGCGCTGGCTTCGATCCCGAGCCGCGACCAACTGATTGCTCAGCTGCTTGGCGTCATGCAAGCGCCGGTGTCGGGCTTTGCCCGCCTGCTGGCCGCGCTGGCCGAGAAGAAGAGCGAAGGTGCCCCCGCCGAGGAAGGCGCTGCGGCCTAAGGCCAGGCTCGTCCCGATCGCAATACCGATACCGAATCAAATCTAGGAGTATTTCCAAATGGCAATCACCAAAGACGACATCCTCGAAGCCGTTGGCGCGATGTCCGTGATGGAACTGAACGACCTGGTCAAGGCGTTCGAAGAGAAGTTTGGCGTGTCCGCCGCAGCGATGGCCGTGGCCGCCGCTCCGGGCGCTGGTGGCGCTGGCGCTGCTGCTGAAGAGAAGACCGAATTCAACGTCGTGCTGGCCGAAGTCGGCGCGAACAAGGTCGGCGTCATCAAGGCAGTTCGCGAAATCACCGGCCTGGGCCTGAAGGAAGCCAAGGACCTGGTCGATGGCGCACCGAAGCCCGTCAAGGAAGGCGTGGACAAGGCTACCGCCGACGAAGCCAAGAAGAAGCTGGAAGAAGCCGGCGCGAAGGTCGAAGTCAAGTAAGTGGTACTCGCGTGCCCTCCGGCACGCGAATGGGGCTGGCAAAGGGGAAATCCCGGCGCCAGCCTTTTTGCGCTTCTGTGATGTGTGTTTTATTGGCCACCCATCCGAGCGTAAAGTGATGTAGTGCCTACTCGGCGTCGGGGTGAACCTCGGGGCCGCAGCAGAGGCCAAACATCAGTGGCACACTAAGCGGTTGCTGCTGATGTTTGTCTTCTGAACCGACTGCAGAAGACAAGTTTGGTCGGGTGTTCCCCGGACCGGCGCGTGTGGATGATGGCGCCGGTTCGCAGCGTGCGGACACCGTCAGCCAGAGGTTGGTAGCGGCCAACCGCCAAATCCCCTCCCAGTCGCTGAACACCTCAGGCGCCGGTCAGGTCCAGCCAGCCCTGCGATGATTCGGAGATCCCATGGCGTACAGCTTCACCGAAAAGAAGCGCATTCGCAAAAGCTTTGCGAAGCGCGCGACGGTTCACCAGGTTCCATTCCTGCTAGCCACCCAGATCGAATCGTACACCCAGTTCTTGCAAGCGGATACGCCACCCGCGCGTCGCAAGAGCGAAGGCCTGCAAGCGGCCTTCAACGCAATTTTCCCCATCGTCTCCCATAACGGGCTCGCCCGTATGGAGTTCGTTTCGTACCACCTGTCCAACCCGCCGTTCGATGTCAAGGAATGTCAGCAGCGTGGCCTGACCTTCCACTCGGCCCTGCGCGCCAAGGTTCGCCTGATCATCAACGATCGCGAGAATCCGGGCAAGGTCAAGGAGGTCAAGGAGCAGGAAGTCTACATGGGCGAGATTCCGCTCATGACCTCGACCGGCTCGTTCGTGATCAACGGCACCGAGCGCGTGATCGTTTCGCAGCTGCACCGTTCGCCGGGCGTGTTCTTCGAGCACGACAAGGGCAAGACGCACAGCTCGGGCAAGCTGCTGTTCTCGGCACGGATCATTCCGTACCGCGGCTCGTGGCTGGACTTCGAGTTCGACCCGAAGGACATCCTGTACTTCCGCGTCGACCGCCGCCGCAAGATGCCGGTGACGATCCTGCTCAAGTCGATCGGCCTGACGCCGGAACAGATCCTCGCGCACTTCTTCGTGTTCGACAACTTCACGCTGCAGGCCGAAGGCGCGCAGCTCGAGTTCGTGCCCGAGCGCCTGCGCGGCGAAGTCGCGCGCTTCGACATTGCCGACAAGAACGGCCGTGTCGTGGTCGAGAAGGACAAGCGGATCAACGCCAAGCACATCCGTGACCTGGAGTCCGCCGGCACCAAGCTGATCAGCGTGCCGGAAGACTATCTGCTGGGCCGCGTGCTGGCCAAGAACATCATCGACCCGGATACCGGCGAGGTGATCGCCAACGCCAACGACGAGCTGACCGAAACGCTGCTCGAGTCGCTGCGCGAAGCCGGCGTCAAGCAGATCCAGACGCTGTACACCAACGATCTGGATCAGGGTCCGTACATCTCGCAGACCCTGCGCACCGACGACACCGCCGACCAGACCGCGGCCCGTATCGCGATCTACCGGATGATGCGCCCGGGCGAGCCGCCCACCGAGGACGCCGTCGAAGCGCTGTTCCAGCGCCTGTTCTACAGCGAAGAGTCGTACGATCTGTCGCGCGTCGGGCGCATGAAGGTCAACAGCCGCCTGGGCCGCCCGAGCGGCGAGGGCAGCATGGTGCTGCAGGACGAGGACATCCTCGAGACCATCAAGATCCTGGTCAACCTGCGCAACGGCAAGGGTGAAGTCGACGACATCGACCACCTGGGCAACCGCCGCGTGCGTTGCGTCGGCGAACTGGCCGAGAACCAGTTCCGCGCCGGCCTGTCGCGCGTGGAGCGCGCCGTCAAGGAACGTCTGGGCCAGGCCGAGACCGAGAACCTGATGCCGCACGACCTGATCAACTCGAAGCCGATCTCGTCGGCGATCCGCGAGTTCTTCGGTTCGTCGCAGCTGTCGCAGTTCATGGACCAGACCAACCCGCTGTCCGAGATCACGCACAAGCGCCGCGTGTCCGCGCTGGGCCCGGGCGGTCTGACGCGCGAACGCGCGGGCTTCGAAGTCCGCGACGTGCACCCGACCCACTATGGCCGCGTGTGCCCGATCGAAACGCCGGAAGGTCCGAACATCGGTCTGATCAACTCGCTGGCGCTGTACGCCCGCCTGAACGAGTACGGCTTCCTCGAAACGCCGTACCGCAAGGTCGAGAACGGCAAGCTGACCGACCAGGTCGACTACCTGTCGGCGATCGAGGAAGGCAAGTACGTGGTGGCGCAGGCCAACGCGACGGTCGATGCCGACGGCAACCTGATCGACGAACTGGTGTCGGCCCGTGAAGGCAGCGAGCGCGAGACCCGCATGGTCACGCCGGACCGCGTGCAGTACATCGACGTCGCGCCGTCGCAGATCGTGTCGGCGGCAGCCTCGCTGGTGCCGTTCCTCGAGCACGATGACGCGAACCGTGCACTGATGGGCGCGAACATGCAGCGTCAGGCCGTGCCCTGCCTGCGTCCGGACAAGCCGCTGGTCGGCACCGGCATCGAGCGCACCGTCGCGGTCGACTCGGGCACCGCCGTGCAGGCGACCCGTGGCGGCGTGGTCGACTATGTCGACGCGAACCGTATCGTGATCCGCGTCAACGACGATGAAGCCGTGGCCGGCGAAGTCGGCGTGGACATCTACAACCTGATCAAGTACACGCGTTCGAACCAGAACACGAACATCAACCAGCGTCCGATGGTCAAGGTGGGCGACCACGTGGCCCGCGGCGACGTGATTGCCGATGGCGCCTCGACCGACCTGGGCGAGCTCGCGCTCGGCCAGAACATGCTGGTCGCGTTCATGCCCTGGAACGGCTACAACTTCGAAGACTCGATCCTGATCTCGGAACGCGTCGTTGCCGAAGACCGCTACACCTCGATCCACATCGAGGAGCTGTCGGTCGTCGCCCGCGACACCAAGCTCGGACCCGAGGAAATCACGCGCGACATCTCGAACCTGGCCGAAGCGCAACTGGCCCGTCTGGACGAGTCCGGCATCACCTACATCGGTGCCGAGGTCGAAGCCGGCGACGTGCTGGTCGGCAAGGTCACGCCCAAGGGCGAGACCCAGCTGACGCCGGAAGAGAAGCTGCTGCGCGCGATCTTCGGCGAGAAGGCGTCCGACGTGAAGGACACCTCGCTGCGCGTGCCCTCGGGCATGAGCGGCATCGTGATCGACGTGCAGGTCTTCACCCGTGAGGGCGTGACCCGCGACAAGCGCGCGCAGTCGATCATCGACGACGAACTGAAGCGCTATCGCCTGGACCTGAACGACCAGCTGCGTATCGTCGAGGGCGACGCCTTCCAGCGTCTGGAACGTCTGCTGATCGACAAGACCGTCAACGGCGGTCCGAAGAAGCTGGCCAAGGGCGCGAAGCTGACCAAGGAGTACCTGGACGATCTGGACAAGTACCACTGGTTCGACATCCGTCCGGCCGACGAGGAAGTCGCGGCCCAGCTCGAGGCGGTCAAGGAAGCGATCGAGCAGAAGCGCCACGAGTTCGACCTGGCCTTCGAGGAAAAGCGCAAGAAGCTGACCCAGGGCGACGAGCTGCCCCCGGGCGTGATCAAGATGGTCAAGGTGTACCTGGCCGTCAAGCGCCGCCTGCAGCCTGGCGACAAGATGGCCGGCCGTCACGGCAACAAGGGCGTGGTGTCGAAGATCGTGCCGATCGAAGACATGCCCTACATGGCCGACGGCACGCCTGCCGACATCGTGCTGAACCCGCTCGGCGTGCCGTCGCGGATGAACGTGGGTCAGATTCTCGAGACCCACCTGGGCTGGGCCGCGCGCGGTCTGGGCCAGCGCATCGGCGACATGCTCAAGGCACAGGCCAAGGCGCAGGAACTGCGCGCCCTGCTCGCTCAGATCTACAACGAGAGCGGCAAGGCCGAAGACCTCGACAGCCTGTCGGATGCCGAAGTGCTGGAGCTGGCGAACAACCTGAAGAAGGGCGTGCCCTTCGCGACCCCGGTGTTCGACGGCGCGCATGAAGCCGAAATCCGCCGCATGCTGGATCTGGCGTATCCGGACGAGGTGGCCAAGGAGAAGGGCCTGACGGCGTCCAAGCAGCAGGTCACGCTGTACGACGGCCGCACCGGCGAAGCGTTCGAGCGTCCGGTCACGCTGGGTGTGATGCACATGCTGAAGCTGCACCACCTGGTCGACGACAAGATGCACGCCCGCTCGACCGGCCCGTACTCGCTGGTCACCCAGCAGCCGCTGGGCGGCAAGGCGCAGTTCGGCGGCCAGCGTTTCGGCGAGATGGAAGTGTGGGCGCTGGAAGCGTATGGCGCCTCCTACGTGCTGCAGGAAATGCTGACGGTCAAGTCCGACGACGTGAACGGCCGTACCAAGGTGTACGAAAACATCGTCAAGGGCGAGCACTCGATCGATGCCGGCATGCCGGAGTCGTTCAACGTGCTGGTGAAGGAAATCCGCTCGCTGGGTATCGATATCGATCTGGATCGCTATTGATCGACAGATCGAAACGGAGACGGCAGTGAAGCCGTCTCCGGCGGATTTCCCACAGGATGAATGCCGGCGGCCCGTTACCTCGGGCCGGCGGCGAAACAAGGAGTTGCAATGAAAGCATTGCTCGATCTCTTTAAGCAGGTTCAGCAGGAAGAGCAGTTCGACGCGATCAAGATCGGTCTGGCCTCGCCCGAGAAGATCCGCTCGTGGTCGTACGGCGAAGTCAAGAAGCCGGAAACCATCAACTACCGCACGTTCAAGCCCGAGCGCGACGGTCTGTTCTGCGCCAAGATCTTCGGTCCGATCAAGGACTACGAGTGCCTGTGCGGCAAGTACAAGCGCCTGAAGCACCGCGGCGTGATCTGCGAGAAGTGCGGCGTCGAAGTGACACTGGCGAAGGTGCGCCGCGAGCGCATGGGCCATATCGAACTGGCCGCGCCGACCGCGCACATCTGGTTCCTGAAGTCGCTGCCGTCGCGTCTGGGCATGGTGCTCGACATGACGCTGCGCGACATCGAGCGCGTGCTGTATTTCGAAGCGTTCGTGGTGCTCGAGCCCGGCATGACCCCGCTCAAGAAGAGCCAGATCATGTCCGAGGACGACTACATCGCGAAGTGCGAGGAGTACGGCGAGGGCGAGTTCGTCGCGATGATGGGTGCCGAGGGCATCCGTGAACTGCTGCGCGGCATCGACATCGAGAAGCAGATCGAACAGATCCGCGCCGAGCTGCAGGCCACCGGTTCCGAAGCCAAGATCAAGAAGTACGCCAAGCGCCTGAAGGTGCTCGAGGCCTTCCAGCGTTCGGGCATCAAGCCCGAGTGGATGATCCTCGAAGTGCTGCCGGTGCTGCCGCCCGAACTGCGTCCGCTGGTGCCGCTGGACGGCGGCCGCTTCGCGACCTCGGACCTGAACGACCTGTATCGCCGCGTGATCAACCGCAACAACCGGTTGAAGCGCCTGCTCGAGCTGAAGGCCCCTGAAATCATCGTGCGCAACGAAAAGCGCATGCTGCAGGAAGCGGTCGACTCGCTGCTGGACAACGGCCGTCGCGGCAAGGCGATGACCGGCGCCAACAAGCGTCCGCTGAAGTCGCTGGCCGAGATGATCAAGGGCAAGGGCGGTCGTTTCCGTCAGAACCTGCTGGGCAAGCGCGTCGACTACTCGGGCCGTTCGGTCATCGTGGTCGGCCCGACGCTGAAGCTGCACCAGTGCGGCCTGCCCAAGCTGATGGCGCTGGAGCTGTTCAAGCCCTTCATCTTCCACAAGCTGGAAACGATGGGCATCGCCACCACCATCAAGGCGGCCAAGAAGGAAGTCGAAAGCCAGACGCCGGTCGTGTGGGACATCCTCGAAGAGGTCATCCGCGAGCACCCGGTGATGCTGAACCGCGCGCCGACGCTGCACCGCCTGGGCATCCAGGCCTTCGAACCGGTGCTGATCGAAGGCAAGGCGATCCAGCTGCATCCGCTCGTCTGCGCGGCGTTCAACGCCGACTTCGACGGCGACCAGATGGCCGTCCACGTGCCGTTGTCGCTGGAAGCGCAGATGGAAGCCCGCACGCTGATGCTGGCGTCGAACAACGTGCTGTTCCCGGCCAACGGCGACCCGTCGATCGTGCCGTCGCAGGACGTGGTGCTGGGCCTGTACTACACCACCCGCGACAAGATCAACGGCAAGGGCGAGGGCATGACCTTCGCCGACGTCAGCGAGGTGATCCGCGCCTACGAGAACAAGGAAGTCGAACTGGCTTCGCGCGTGAACGTGCGCATCACCGAGTATGAGCTGGTCGACAAGGACGCCGAGGGCGACGCGCGCTTCGCGCCGAAGATCACGCTGCAGGCCACCACGGTCGGCCGCGCGATCCTGTCCGAGATCCTGCCGAAGGGCCTGCCGTTCTCGGTCCTGAACAAGCCGCTGAAGAAGAAGGAAATCTCGCGCCTGATCAACACCGCATTCCGCAAGTGCGGCCTGCGCGAGACGGTGATCTTCGCCGACAAGCTGCTGCAGTCGGGCTTCCGCCTGGCCACGCGCGCCGGTATCTCGATCGCGATCGACGACATGCTGGTGCCGCCGCAGAAGGAAAGGATCATCGCCGACGCCGCGGCCAAGGTGAAGGAATACGACAAGCAGTACATGTCGGGTCTGGTGACGGACCAGGAGCGCTACAACAACGTCGTGGACATCTGGGGCGCCGCCGGCGACCAGGTCGGCAAGGCGATGATGGAGCAGCTGCAGCACGAGGACGTGGTCGACCGCAACGGCAACACCGTCAAGCAGGAGTCGTTCAACTCCATCTACATGATGGCCGACTCGGGCGCACGGGGTTCCGCGGCGCAGATCCGTCAGCTGGCCGGTATGCGTGGCCTGATGGCCAAGCCGGATGGCTCGATCATCGAGACGCCGATTACCGCGAACTTCCGCGAAGGCCTGAATGTTCTGCAGTACTTCATCTCGACCCACGGTGCGCGTAAGGGCCTGGCCGATACCGCGCTGAAGACCGCGAACTCGGGTTACCTGACCCGTCGTCTGGTCGACGTGACGCAGGACCTGGTGGTGGTCGAGGAGGATTGCGGCACCACCAACGGCGTCGCGATGAAGGCGCTGGTCGAGGGCGGTGAAGTCATCGAAGCGCTGCGCGACCGTATCCTGGGCCGCGTGACGGTGTCGGACGTCGTCAACCCCGAGACGCAGGAAACCGCGATCGAGGCTGGCACGCTGCTCGACGAAGACCTGGTCGACCTGATCGACCAGATCGGCGTCGACGAGGTCAAGGTCCGTACCCCGCTGTCGTGCGACACGCGCTACGGCCTGTGCGCCAAGTGCTATGGCCGCGATCTGGGCCGCGGCACGCTGGTCAACACCGGCGAGGCGGTCGGCGTGATCGCCGCGCAGTCGATCGGCGAGCCGGGTACGCAGCTGACGATGCGGACGTTCCACATCGGTGGTGCGGCATCGCGCGCGGCGGTCGCCTCGAGCGTCGAAGCGAAGGCCACCGGTACGGTGCGCTTCACCGCGACGATGCGCTATGTGACCAACGCCAAGGGCGAACTGATCGTGATCTCGCGTTCGGGCGAGGCGCTGATCACCGACGACCACGGCCGCGAGCGCGAGCGCCACAAGATCCCGTACGGCGCCACGCTGCTGGTGCAGGACGGTCAGGCGATCAAGGCGGGCACGCAACTGGCGACCTGGGACGCGCTGACGCGCCCGATCGTGTCGGAGTACTCGGGCACGATCAAGTTCGAGAACGTCGAGGAAGGCGTGACCGTCGCCAAGCAGATGGACGAGGTCACCGGTCTGTCGACGCTGGTCGTGATCGACGCCAAGCGCCGTACGGCTGCCACCAAGGGCCTGCGCCCGCAGGTGAAGCTGCTCGACGCCAACGGCCAGGAAGTCAAGATTCCGGGCACGGACCACTCCGTGACCATCGGCTTCCAGGTCGGCGCGCTGATCACCGTCAAGGACGGTCAGCAGGTGCACGTCGGTGAAGTGCTGGCGCGTATCCCGACCGAGTCGCAGAAGACCCGCGACATTACCGGTGGTCTGCCGCGCGTGGCCGAGCTGTTCGAAGCGCGTTCGCCGAAGGACGCCGCCGTGCTGGCGGAAGTCACCGGTACCGTGTCGTTCGGCAAGGACACCAAGGGCAAGCAGCGTCTGGTCATCACCGACCTCGACGGCAATGCGCACGAGTTCCTGATCGCCAAGGAAAAGCAGGTGCTGGTCCACGACGGCCAGGTGGTGAACAAGGGCGAGATGATCGTCGAGGGTCCGGCGGATCCGCACGACATCCTGCGCCTGAAGGGCATCGAGGAGCTGGCGCACTACATCGTGGACGAAGTGCAGGACGTCTACCGTCTGCAGGGCGTGAAGATCAACGACAAGCACATCGAAGTGATCGTGCGTCAGATGCTGCGCCGCGTGCAGATCGTCGATGTCGGCGACACCAAGTTCATCCCGGGTGAACAGGTGGAGCGCTCGGAGCTGCTGGACGAAAACGACCGCGTGATCGCGGAAGGCAAGCGTCCGGCGACCTACGAGAACCTACTGCTCGGTATCACCAAGGCGTCGCTGTCGACCGACAGCTTCATCTCGGCGGCATCGTTCCAGGAAACGACGCGCGTGCTGACCGAGGCCGCGATCATGGGCAAGACCGACGACCTGCGTGGTCTGAAGGAAAACGTGATCGTGGGTCGCCTGATCCCGGCCGGTACGGGCCTGGCCTACCACCGCGCCCGCAAGGCGCGCGAGGCGGCCGAGCGCGAACGCGCCCAGGCGATCTCCGACGAAGAGCAGTCGCTGTTCATGGAGCCGTCGGAGGTGCATGCCACCACCGAGAACGGCGGGGACAACCCGGCGGTCTGAGGCCGATGCGGTAACGCTGTAACGCCGCTGTAGCGCCGCTGTAGCGCAGTAGCGAAAAAGCCCGGTGCGAGAAATCGCACCGGGCTTTTTTTCGCCCATCGTCAGAGCCGGCGACAGTCTGTACACAACACGGCGTGAGCCGCTTCAGACGTAGGCACGCGCGGCGATGGTGGCCGCGGCGGTGATCGCGGCGGTGGCCGCGGTTGGCGACACGGTGTCGCTGGAGGTGAAGCCGCCCGGCTTCTCCAGCGTCTTCATGATCAGGTCGGACAGCATGCCGAACTCGCGCGAGCCCAGCTTCTGGCCATATTGCTTCAGGAACGCGTCGATCGGGACGCCGGCGTTGCGCAGCGACTTGATCTCCGAATCGCTGAGCGTCAGGGTTTCGTAGTTGCCGCTTTGCTGCGACAGCCTGGCCAGTTCATTGGCCTGTTCGCGATAGAACGTCGCGGCGGCGAACAGGTCCAGGTCGCCGCTGGCGTTGACCGACTTGGCCTCGGCGGCGCCGACGACGTCCGATGCCTGCGCCGGCGCAGCGAGCGGCTGGACCGCGGGTTGGGGATGGGAGACGGGGGATACAAGCATGGTAAAGCTCCAGGAAACTCCAAAAGACTGCGATGGTTCTGATCGTCGTCTTCGTTGCGTGCACAGCGATGGGACGAGGCAGATCTTCGTTGCCGAAACGGCGCGTTGTCTTGCGGTTTCCGGAGCCGGTTTGGGGTTCTCGAACCAGTCGTCGTGCGACACACAAGGACTCGACGAAAATCGCAAATCGACGGCCTTCCCGTGTGATACGGCCAGGACTGATTCCACTCGCCGCATCGACATGGCAGCGGCGTTCGGGCTTGCACGCGCGCCGGCCGTGATGCCATGGGCGCGATGGCGGGCTTCGTCACGATTCGAAGGGATCGGGAGCCAGTGCGGTGGTATGGTTACGCCTTTCCGATACGTTGCCCGTTCCCCGCTGTTCCTATGTCTGCTGCCCTGGCGATTCTGAAGGATGTTTTCGGCTATCACGCCTTCCGTGGCCGCCAGGCGGAAATCATCGAGCACGTGGCCGAAGGCGGCGACTGCCTGGTGCTGATGCCAACCGGCGGCGGCAAGTCGCTGTGTTATCAGATTCCGGCGCTGCTGCGCCAACGCGCCGGCCATGGCGTCGGCATCGTGGTATCGCCGCTGATCGCGCTGATGCAGGACCAGGTCGCGGCGCTGACCGAAGCCGGCGTGCGCGCCGCGGTGCTGAACTCCACGCTGACCGGCGCGCAGGCGTCGGCGGTCGAGCGCGACCTGCTGGCCGGCCGCCTCGAGATCCTGTACGTCGCGCCGGAACGGCTGATGACGCCGCGCTTCCAGGACCTGCTGGACCGCACGCGCGTGGGCCTGTTCGCGATCGACGAGGCGCACTGCGTCTCGCAGTGGGGCCACGACTTCCGGCCGGAATACATCCAGCTGTCGGTGCTGCACGAACGCTTCCCGCAAGTCCCGCGCATCGCGCTGACCGCGACCGCGGACGACGTGACGCGGCAGGAAATCGTCGAGCGCCTGGCGCTGGACGACGCGCGTGTCTTCCTGTCGAGCTTCGATCGTCCCAATATCCGCTATCGCATCGTCGAGAAGGACAACGCGCGCCAGCAGCTGCTGGCCTTCATCAAGGCCGAGCACATGGCCGCGGACGGCACCCATGACAGCGGCATCGTCTACTGCCTGTCGCGCCGCAAGGTCGAGGAGACCGCCGACTGGCTGCGCGGCCACGGCATCAACGCGCTGCCGTACCACGCCGGCATGGAGGCCGCCGTGCGGCAGCAGCACCAGGCGCGCTTTCGCGACGAGGAAGGGCTGGTGATGGTCGCGACGATTGCCTTCGGCATGGGCATCGACAAGCCGGACGTCCGCTTCGTCGCCCACCTCGACCTGCCCAAGAGCATGGAAGGCTATTACCAGGAGACCGGCCGGGCCGGCCGCGACGGCCTGCCGGCGAACGCCTGGATGGCCTATGGCCTGGGCGACGTGGTGCAGCAGAAGCGGATGATCGACGAGTCGGAGGCCGACGAAACGCACAAGCGCGTGTCGTCGGCCAAGCTCGATGCGCTGCTGGGCCTGTGCGAGACCGCCGGCTGCCGCCGCGTGCGCATCCTCGCGTATTTCGGCGAGACCAGCGAGCCCTGCGGCAACTGCGATACCTGCCTGGAGCCGCCGGCGACCTGGGACGGCACGCGCGAGGCGCAGATGGCGCTGTCCTGCGTCTACCGCACCGCGCAGGCGAGCCGCGTGCACTTCGGCGCTACCCATTTGATCGACGTGCTGCGCGGCAACGCGACCGAGAAGATCCGGCAATGGGGCCACGACAAGGTGTCGACCTTCGGCATCGGCGCCGACCGGTCGGTGTCCGAATGGCATGCGATCTTCCGGCAGCTGATTGCGCACGGCCTGCTGGTGATCGACCATGGCGGCCACGGCGCGTTGCTGCTGGGCGAATCGGCGCGGGCGGTGCTCAAGGGCGAGACCAGCATCACGCTGCGCCGCCAGGTCAGCAAGCCGGCGCGCGGCGAACGCGGCGAGAGGGGAGGGGCGGGGCGTGGCAACCGGGTCGACCATACCGCCCAGATGGACGAGCAGCAGCTGGCCAACTGGGAGGCGCTGCGCCGCTGGCGCACCGAGACGGCGCGCGAGCACGGCGTGCCGGCCTACGTGATCTTCCACGACGCAACGCTGGCCGAACTGGCGCGCAGCGCGCCCGACAGCATGGCCGAGCTGGCCGAGGTGCCGGGCATCGGCGCGGCCAAGCTGGAGCGCTATGGCGACGAGCTGCTGGAAGTGCTGCAGAAAGCATGAGCTGCGACCTCGCCGCAGGCAGGTTGCCGGCCCCCCGGAGGGCCTGAACGAAACTGCCGGGCGCGGCCGTCTCATCAAGCGATCTGCCCCAGGTAAACCGCTTGACCGTTGATCGGTGTGCTGCTAGCATGCCGGATTCGAGTTTTTGGCTTCGGATTTCGCTCGCGCGTCGTTTGGTGGCACCCAGTGTCCGGCGATCGCCCCGGCAGACAGGTCATCCCTGGCCTGGCCGGCCCAGCGGGATCCCAGGCGAGCTCGCGCTCTTTGGCAAGTCTGGTTGTTCACACAGTCCCGTCCCAGAGCGTTCTGCTCATCTGCTCCCGCCCAAAACCCGTCCTACCGTTTCGTCGATCGTCGTCGCGCTTGCGGGCGTGCCGCCGGTTCGTCGCCGAAGCGGTGTTTTTTTGTAAAACCAAGCTGGATTGAACAATGCCAACTATCAACCAACTGGTTCGCAAGCCGCGCGTCTCTGAAGTCATCAAGAGCAAGAGCCCGGCGCTTGAGAACTGCCCCCAACGCCGTGGCGTGTGCACCCGTGTGTACACCACCACGCCGAAGAAGCCGAACTCGGCACTGCGTAAGGTCGCCAAGGTGCGTCTGACCAACGGTTTCGAGGTCATCTCGTATATCGGCGGTGAAGGCCACAACCTGCAGGAACACTCGGTCGTGCTGATCCGCGGTGGTCGTGTCAAGGACTTGCCGGGTGTGCGTTACCACATCGTGCGCGGTTCGCTCGACCTGCAAGGCGTCAAGGACCGCAAGCAAGCGCGTTCGAAGTACGGCGCGAAGCGTCCGAAGGCTGCCTAAGCCTGCAACACAAGCGATGGTGGCTGGCGCGCAGCGTCATGTTGCTGTCAACAAGCGGCGGTACAACGGCCCATTTGCTGCGCCGTGCCGTCGAGTAAGTGGTCCACCCGGCGAATTTGCCGCGCCCAGAGCGGAAGGCAAGCTAGTTGGTGGCCGGAGCGCGGAAGACCCCGCACTCAACTGAATCCAAAGGAAAGAAGATGCCACGTCGTCGTGAAGTCCCCAAGCGGGAAATCCTGCCTGATCCGAAGTTCGGTAACGTCGAAGTTGCCAAGTTCATGAACGTGCTGATGCTGGACGGCAAGAAGTCGGTTGCCGAGCGCATCGTGTATGGCGCGTTCGACCAGATCGAAAAGAAGGCAGGCAAGGCCCCCATCGAAGTGTTCTCCGTTGCAATCAACAACGTGAAGCCGGTGGTGGAAGTGAAGAGCCGCCGCGTCGGTGGCGCCAACTATCAGGTTCCGGTCGAAGTCCGTCCGTCGCGTCGTTTGGCATTGGCGATGCGTTGGCTGCGCGAGGCCGCGAAGAAACGCAGCGAGAAGTCGATGGCGCTGCGCCTGGCAGGTGAGCTGCTCGAAGCCGCGGAAGGCCGTGGTGGCGCGATGAAGAAGCGCGACGAAGTGCACCGCATGGCCGAAGCCAACAAGGCGTTCTCGCACTTCCGCTTCTAAAGCGCGCGGGATTCGCAGTTGGTTGCCGGGCGGGCTGTGTTTTTACACATCTCGCCCGTTTGTGTTAGGGGCGTAGGCCAAGAGATGCCGGCGCCTCACTGACGAATTAGAGGATTAAAGTGGCTCGTAAGACTCCCATCGAGCGTTACCGCAACATCGGTATCTCGGCTCACATTGACGCGGGTAAAACCACCACCACCGAGCGCATCCTGTTCTACACCGGTGTGAACCACAAGATCGGTGAAGTGCACGACGGCGCCGCCACGATGGACTGGATGGAGCAGGAACAGGAGCGTGGCATCACGATCACCTCGGCTGCGACCACCGCCTTCTGGAAGGGCATGGCCGGCAACTATCCCGAGCACCGCTTCAACATCATCGACACCCCGGGCCACGTGGACTTCACCATCGAGGTGGAGCGTTCCATGCGCGTGCTGGACGGCGCCTGCATGGTGTACTGCGCCGTGGGCGGCGTGCAGCCGCAGTCCGAAACCGTCTGGCGTCAGGCCAACAAGTACGGCGTGCCGCGTCTGGCGTTCGTCAACAAGATGGACCGTACCGGCGCCAACTTCTTCAAGGTCTACGAGCAGCTGAAGACCCGCCTGAAGGCCAACCCGGTGCCCGTGGTGGTGCCGATCGGCGCTGAAGACGGCTTCCAGGGCGTGATCGACCTGCTGGAAATGAAGGCGATCATCTGGGACGAAGCCAGCCAGGGCGTGAAGTTCGAATACAAGGACATCCCGGCCGAGCTGCAGGCGACCGCTGACGAATGGCGCGAGAAGATGGTCGAGTCCGCCGCCGAAGCCAGCGAAGAGCTGATGGAAAAGTACCTGGGCGGCGAAGAGCTGACCCGCGAAGAGATCGTCAAGGCGCTGCGTGACCGTACCATCGCCTGCGAAATCCAGCCGATGCTGTGCGGCACCGCGTTCAAGAACAAGGGCGTGCAGCGCATGCTCGACGCCGTGATCGACTTCCTGCCGTCGCCGGTCGATATTCCGCCGGTCAAGGGGGTGGACGAAAGCGACGACGAGAAGAAGCTCGAGCGCAAGGCCGACGACAACGAGAAGTTCTCGGCGCTGGCGTTCAAGATCATGACCGACCCGTTCGTCGGCCAGCTGATCTTCTTCCGCGTCTACTCGGGCAAGATCAATTCGGGCGACACCGTGTACAACCCGGTGAAGCAGAAGAAGGAGCGTCTGGGCCGTATTCTGCAGATGCACGCCAACCAGCGCGAAGAAATCAAGGAAGTGCTGGCCGGCGACATCGCCGCCGCGGTGGGCCTGAAGGATGCCACCACGGGCGACACGCTGTGCGATCCGTCGGCACCGATCGTGCTCGAGCGCATGGTGTTCCCGGAGCCGGTGATCTCGCAGGCCGTCGAGCCGAAGACCAAGGCCGACCAGGAAAAGATGGGCATCGCCCTGAACCGCCTGGCCGCCGAAGATCCGTCGTTCCGCGTGCGTACCGATGAAGAATCGGGCCAGACCATCATTTCGGGCATGGGTGAGCTGCACCTCGAAATTCTGGTCGACCGCATGAAGCGCGAATTCGGCGTGGAAGCCAATATCGGCGCGCCGCAGGTGGCCTACCGCGAAACCATCCGCAAGAAGGCCGAGGACGTCGAAGGCAAGTTCGTCAAGCAATCGGGCGGCCGCGGCCAGTACGGCCACGCCGTGATCACGCTGGAACCGCAGGAGCCGGGCAAGGGCTTCGAGTTCATCGACGCCATCAAGGGCGGTGTGATTCCTCGCGAATACATCCCGGCGGTCGAGAAGGGCATCGTCGACACGCTGCAGGCCGGTATCCTGGCGGGCTTCCCGGTGGTGGACGTGAAGGTCACGCTGACGTTCGGTTCGTACCACGACGTGGACTCGAACGAAAACGCGTTCCGCATGGCCGGTTCGATGGCGTTCAAGGAAGCCATGCGCAAGGCCAGCCCGGTTCTGCTCGAGCCGATGATGGCCGTGGAAGTGGAAACGCCGGAAGACTACACCGGTACCGTGATGGGCGACCTGTCGTCCCGCCGCGGCATCGTGCAGGGCATGGACGACATGGTGGGCGGCGGCAAGATCATCAAGGCCGAAGTCCCGCTGTCGGAAATGTTCGGTTATTCGACCGCGCTGCGCTCGGCGACGCAAGGCCGCGCCACCTACACCATGGAATTCAAGCACTACGCCGAGGCACCGAAGAACATCGCCGAAGCAGTGATGGCGGCCAAGGGCAAGTAAACAGGCTGTATGCCGCCGCGTCCGCGAGGGCGCGGCGGCGTGATGAATCGACAAGACTGCATTCCATTAGGAGCTGAAAAAAATGGCAAAGGAAAAGTTCGAGCGGACTAAGCCGCACGTGAACGTTGGTACGATTGGTCACGTTGACCACGGCAAGACGACGCTGACGGCGGCGATTGCGACGGTGCTGGCTTCGAAGTTCGGCGGTGCCGCCAAGAAGTACGACGAGA
>NZ_AMPR02000436.1:0-19532 GCF_000307735.3 Cupriavidus sp. HPC(L)
GATGCGCGACGCGCTGGCCGCGATGCTCGCGCGCATTCAATCGTCGGCGCGCCAGATCCACGGCGCCAGCGAGCAGATCGCCGCCGCCAATCGCGACCTGTCCGAACGCACCGGGCGTCAGCTGGCCGCGGTCGACGAGGCGGCCACCAGTATCGGCGAGCTGCGCGGGCTGGTCGAGCAGATCCACGTGCGCGCGCACGAGTCCAGCGCGATGGCCAGCCAGGCGCGCGACGCCGTCGGGACCGGCAGCGCGGTGGTGCGCAGCATGCGGGCGTCGATGGATGCGGTGCAGGCGCGCTCGCGCGACATCTCCGAGGTGGTGGGCGTGCTGCAGGGCATCGCCTTCCAGACCAATCTGCTGGCGCTGAACGCGGCGGTCGAAGCCGCGCGCGCAGGCGCCGCCGGCCGCGGTTTCGCCGTGGTCGCCAACGAAGTGCGCGCGCTGGCGCAGCGCAGCGCGCAGTCGGCCCGCGATATCGGCGGGCTGCTGGGCGAAGCCACCCGTGACATCGAGGCCGGCGCCAGCCTCAGCGGCGAGGTCGAACAAGCGATGGCGGCGATCGAGCAGGCGGTGGTGCGCAGCCATACGTTGGCGGAACGGCTCAATGGCCTGGCCGAGCGGCAGGCGGCGGGGATCGCGGTGGTCGACGGCGCGGTCGCGCGCCTTGACGGCACCAGCCGGCAGAACGCGGAACTGGTGACCACGGTGGCGCAGCAAGCCGAATCGCTGGACTGGCAGGCCGGCGAACTGGCGGCGGATGTGGGGCGCTTCCGCTTCTGAACCAGGCCACCGGGCGCCCACACCGCCAGTGAGCGGTGTGATCGCGGTAGTTCTGCAGTGCAGAACTACCATTCTGCATTGCGGTTGACGACGCCATCGAACGATGTAACCATCGCGGATAGACCAAGCCGGCCGCCGCGCCGGCAACGCCATTCCGGAGACTTCGATGAGCAGCACCTTCCGCGCCGATTCTGGCGCCGCTTCGTCCACCGCTTCGTCCACCGCTGTCACCGCCAGCCCGCCGTTCGTGCCGCCCTGCGCCCGACTGCACCAGGCCATCGCGCCCTGGGTAGCGGACCGTCCCGATGTCGTCGCGCTGATGGATGGCGAGCGCTCGATCCGCTATGGCGAACTGGACGGCGCGGTGCGCCAGACCGCGGCCACGCTCGCCAAGGCCGGCGTGCGGGGCGGGGACCGTGTGGTGCTGGTGACCGAGAACAGCGTCGGCTGCGCGGTACTGATCCTGGCCCTCAGCTCGCTCGATGCCTGGGCCATTCCGGTCAACGCCCGCCTGTCGGGGCGCGAGATCGACAACATCATCGAGCACGCGGGCGCCCGGCTGGCGCTGTATCTGGACAACGCCTACCCCGAAGCGCGCGAGCACGGCCTGGCGCGCGGCGCGCAGTGGGGCGAATGGCCGCATGTGGGCCGGCTGCTGATCGGCCAGCTGAACACCGAGGCGGTACCCGAACCGGTGCAGGCGGACGCGCGCGAGCAGGTTGCCGCGGTGATCTACACCACCGGCACCACGGGCGCGTCGAAAGGCGTGATGCTGACGCATTCGAACCTGATGTTCATCGGCCACAGCAACCGCGTGCAGGCGCGCGTGCAGCCCGGCGACCGCGTCTATGGCGTGCTGCCGATCTCCCACGTCTACGGCCTGTCGGTGCTGCTGGTCGGTCCGTTGTCCAACGGCGCCACGGTCTACTACGAGCCGCGCTTCCGTCCCGAGCGGCTGGCGCGCGCGCTGGTCGAGGAGAACCTGTCGGTGCTGCACGGCGTGCCGGCGATGTACGCCAAGCTGATCGAATGGGGCCGCAGCCAGCCCACGCCGCTGCGCGCGCCGGCGCTGCGCATGGCGCAATCGGGCGGCGCGCCGCTGACCGCCACGCTGAAGGCCGCCTTCGAACAGACCTTCGGCATCACGCTGCACAACGGCTATGGCATGACCGAAACGTCGCCGACCGTCAGCCAGACCCGCGTCGATGCGCCGCGCAGCGACTGTTCGGTGGGCCAGGCGGTGCCGGGCGTCGAGGTGCGGCTCGGCGATCCGCTGCCGGACGGCAGCGGCGAGCTGCTGGTGCGCGGCCCCAACGTGATGAAGGGCTACTACAAGCGCCCCGACCTGACCGCGCAGGCGATCGATGCCGACGGCTGGCTGCATACGGGCGACCTGGCCAGGATCGACGCCGACGGCGCCATTTCCATCGTCGGCCGCTCGAAGGAAATCATCATCCATTCAGGGTTCAACGTGTATCCCGAGGAAGTCGAGCAATCGATCAACGCCTACCCGGCGGTCGTGCAGTCGGCCGTGGTCGGGCGTGCGGTCGAGGGCAACGAGGAGGTGATCGCGTTCGTCGAGCTCCGCGCCGGCATGACGCTCGATCCGGCTGCCCTGAAGGCCTTCCTGCGCGAACGGCTGTCGCCGTACAAGATCCCGGCGGACATCAAGGTGGTCGCGCAATTGCCGGCCGCGCCGTCGGGCAAGATCCTGAAGGCCCGGCTGCGCGCGATGCTGGCGGCCGGCGAGTTTTGAGCCCGGACCCGGGAACCATCATGGCGAGCGACGATCAGGCGCACGGAATGCCAGCCGCCTCGGTGGACGAGGCCGAAGCCGGCCGGGCTGGCCCCGGCGACGATGCGCCTCGCCACAAGGAGGACCGCCACTTCGTCACCGCGCTGGCGCGCGGCCTCGATGTGCTGGCCTGCTTCCGCGGTTTCGACGCGCAACTGGGCAATGCAGAACTGGCGCAGCGCTGCGGCCTGCCCAAGTCGACCGTGTCGCGGCTGACCCATACGCTGACCGAGCTCGGCTATCTGCGCCTGGAGCCGGACGCCGGCAAATACCGCCTGGGCAGTTCGGCGCTGGCCCTGGCGCCGACCGCCCGCGAAGGCGCCGATGTGCTGGCGGTGGCGCGGCCGCACATGCAGCGCCTGGCCGATCTTTCGCAGGGCGTCGCCTCGCTGATCCTGCGCGACCGCGGCCGCATGCTGATCTTCGAGAACTGCCAGGCCGAGAGCTATCTGACCCTGCGGGTGGCCGTCGGCACGCGCATCTCGGGCCTGACCACCGCCGCGGGCCGCGCCTATCTGCAGGCGCTGCCGCCCGCCGATGCACAGCAGGCGCTGGCCGCATTCCGCGCCAACGACGCGCTGTCCGAGGCCGAGGCGCAGGCGGTGCTCGCGCGCAGCCGCGACGAGGTCCGGCGCATCGGCTGCACCAGCTCGTTCGGCGAATGGCTGCCGGACATCAATTCGATCGCGGCCGCCTTCCATCCGGGGCCCGCGCTGCCGCCGATGACGTTGAGCTGCAGCGGCCCCAACGCGGTCGTGCCGCCGCGGCATCTGCTCGACGTGGTCCGTCCGGTGCTGATCGAATGCGTCGCGCGTATCGAACGCGAACTGGGCGGCAGCGCAAGAACGGACAGCACGCCGCGGCGCTGAGCGGCGGCAGGCAAGCGGCCAGCGTCGAGCGGTCTGCCGTTTGCCACACTGACCGCACCAAATTCGCAAGCATGCCGGCAGCTCGCCGCCATGATTCCGGTGTCCCGCAAATCGATCTGCCCCGCCTGGCGGGCGTGGCCGATCGAAAGCGGCAATCCACGGCCGCGCGCCGCCGCGGCCTTCACCGGACCGACCCTCGCATGCCCACCCTGCTCTGCTGTGCGCGCCGCTTCCATGCGGCGCACTATCCGACCCCACGCGATTTCTTCGACGCCGTCGCCAAGGGCACCGACGAACGCACACTGCGGCGGATCGTCGTGGAACGCGCTCCGTTCTTCGTCGGCGGCCGGGGCTACAGGCTCGTCGTGGAGAATGCCGGACGCCCAGACGAAGGCGGGCCCGCCGACATCCGGCTGGAGCGCAACTGGCGCGAATTCGGCTGGTTCCGTCGCATCGTGCTGACGCTGCTGAGCTGCGTCGTGCCGCGCGACAGGCAGCGCTGCGAGCGCCCCACTCGCGGTCAATTTTCGGCGATGTCGTACACCATCGCGCGGCTGCGACAGGGGGCCAGCGTCGCCGTGCCCGTTGTGCCGCGTCCCCGGGACGCGCCGGCGCAGGCGGTGGAGCCGGAAACCTGCGCCGCGGAACCGCGACCGCCGATTTCTGCGGTGCTGACGCCCGAAGCCGGCCGCGCAAGGATCAGGTTGTTGCTCGAGCGCATCGACAAGGCCAACTGTTGCAAGCTGTTCGCGAACAAGGCGAAGTGGTGCAAGGTCGTTCGCTCGATCGCCGGCAACGACCCGCCGGAGTGCCACGACGTCGTCGCTGCAACGGTGCTGGCGCAGATGGCGGCCGTGGTCACCTACCTGCGTCGCCACCGCACGGGGAACGCGTCGGCCTATGCCGAGGTGATGGGCATCCTGCAGGCGCTGCACGACGCGGCCGAAGCCAACGACGACAGGCTCGCCGACCTTGCCGCTCGCCTGACCGCCGTATGGAAGCAGCACTGGTGGCGCGGCGAGATTCCGCGGTATTCGGCGTTCGCCGCCTTCCGGCTGCCCGGCGCCGTGGCCCGGCGCATCGGCGCCTTCCTGCGCGCCGACTCGCTGCTCTTCGGCAATGAACTATGCACGCTGGAGCTGCGCGACCGCCAGATCAAGCGTCTGATCGCCGCCGCGTCGGCAAAGCCGGCTCCCGCCGTCCCTGCCGACGGCGCCGACAGCGCCGCCCCCGCCGTCGGTCCGGCGGCCTCCTCGGCTGCTAGGGCTTGAGCCGCATCGCCGGCGTGATCTGCCGCGGGTCGGTGCACAGTTCGAGCAGCGCCGGCCTGCCGGCGGCACAGGCGCGCGCGAACGCGTCGGCAAACCCGTCGGCGCTGGTCAGCCGTTCCGCCCAGGCCCCACAGGCCTGGGCCAGCGCGACGAAATCCGGATTGACGATGCCGGTGCCACTGACGCGGCCCGGATAGCGCCGCTCCTGATGCATGCGAATCGTGCCGTACATGCCGTTGTTCACCACCAGCACCACCACATTGGCGCCCACCGCGGCCGCGGTGGTCAGTTCCTGCGGATACATCTGGAAGCAGCCGTCGCCCGCGAAGCAGACCACGGTGCGTTCGGGGTGGCGCAGTTTCGCCGAGATCGCGGCCGGCAGCCCGTAGCCCATCGCGCCGCAGGTCGGCGCCAGCTGGGTGCGCGGCCGGCGATAGGCGAAGTAGCGATGCAGCCAGACCGCATAGTTGCCGGCACCATTGGTGACGATCGCATCGTCCGGCAGCGTGCGGTTCAGATGATCAACGACCGCGGTCATGTCGACACCGGTGGCATCGGCGTGCGGCGCGGCCGGAGCGACGAAGCCTTGATGATCGGCGCGCGCCGCGGCGGTCCATTCGCGCCAGCGGACGGTGCTCGGTGCCGGCATGCCCGCCAGCATCGCGGCCCCGGGACCGATGCCGGCGTGGATCGCCAGCTCGGGCTGGTACACCCGGCCCAGCTCCGCCGCATCGGCATGGATATGCACCAGCCGCTGGCGCGGCCGCGGCGGCTCGAGCAGCGTATAGCCGTCGGTCGCGACATCGCCGAGCCGCGTGCCGAAGGCCACGATCAGATCGGCACCGCGCACGCGTTCGGCCAGCCGCGGATTGACGCCCAGGCTCAGATGGCCGACGTAGTGCGGATCGCGATTGTCGAGCACGTCCTGACGGCGGAAGGCGCAGGCCACCGGCAGATCCCACGCATGCACGAAGCGCGCGAACGCGGCCGCGTCCTCGTCGCGCCAGTTGGCGCCGCCGGCGATCACCAGCGGACGCTGCGCGGCGGCCAGCAGCCCGGCCAGCGTGGCGGCATCCGCGGCCGAAGGCGAGGCGACCACGGGCCGATACGCGCCGGTGTCGCGGCAGACGGCATCGCCATCGAGCACATCTTCGGGCAGCGCCAGTACCACCGGCCCGGGACGGCCAGAGGTCGCGACCTGGAAGGCGCGCGCGACCAGTTCGGGAATGCGCGCCGGGTCGTCGATTTCGGCGACCCATTTCGCCATGCCGCCGAACATCGCCGCGTAATCGACTTCCTGGAAGGCCTCCCTGCCGCGCTGCTCGCGGCCGATCTGCCCGACGAACAGGATCATCGGCGTCGAATCCTGCGCGGCAATATGGACGCCGACGCTGGCATGCGTGGCGCCGGGCCCGCGCGTGACAAAGCAGATGCCGGGGCGGCCGGTCAGCTTGCCGTCGGCCTCGGCCATATTGGCGGCCGCGCCTTCGTGCTTGCAGACGATCAGGTCGATCGCGGGCTGATCGTGCAGCGCGTCCAGCACGTCGAGAAAGCTCTCGCCCGGCACGCAGAACACGCGCTCGGCGCCGTGGATGCGCAGCGCATCGACCAGGATGCGGCCGCCGCTGCGTGGCGGGAGGGGCTGCGTGGCGGCGGCAGGATCGGGAGAACCAGGAGAACTGACAGACAGGGACGAACGGAGATCGGCGGTAGGCTGGGTCATCGGCGGGCTCATCGAATCGACATCGGAAACGGAGGCGGCTGCGGCTGCGGCACCGGCACCGGCACCGGCACCGGCACCGGCACCGGCAGCGAAGGCAGCGGCATCGGAACGGGTGCCCCTGCGTCGCCCCATTGTGCAGGCGAACGCCAAACAGGGAACGAGACAGGACCGATTATCGCGCCAAAATTCCGGACCGCCGCGGCGCACCGCCGCCCCGGGCAATGGCCGCGGGGCCGCACGGCGCTTATCATGGCTGGCCGCCGCGGGCCAAGCCAATGCCGGCTCCAATCGGAACGGCAATGACTACCGGCAACGAACGCGGGGAACGAACCCCGGGAGCGAACCCGGGCGACAACAGAACGACGAGAGCGAGACGATGAACGACGCGAAGACCGAACTCCTGCTTCCGACCGCGGACCTGCACCGATGGGTCGCCGAGCTCTGGCTGGCCGCGGGCTCCGGCGCACGCGAGGCAACGCTGACCGCGGACCACCTGGTCGGCGCCAACCTGAGCGGGCACGACTCGCATGGTGTCGGCATGATCCCGAAGTACGTGCTGTCCTGGCAGGCCGGCGAGCTGCAGCTGAACCGCCAGGTCAGCGTGGTGCAGCAGGCGGGCAGCCTGCTGAGCCTCGATGGCAATCGCGGCATGGGACAGGCGGTGACCGAGCAGGCCATGGCGATGGCGATCGACCGTGCGCGCGAGCATGGCGTGTGCGTGATGGGACTGCGCCATTCGCATCATCTGGGCCGCGTCGGCCATTGGGCCGAGCAGGCCTGCGCGGCCGGCATGATCTCGATCCACTTCGTCAACGTGTTGTCCAAGCCGATCGTCGCGCCGCATGGCGGCTACGAGGCGCGCTATGGCACCAACCCGTTCACCATCGGCGTGCCGGTGCCCGGCGCGCCGCCGCTGGTGCTCGACTTCGCCACCAGCGCGATCGCATTGGGCAAGGTCCGCGTCGCCCACAACAAGGGCGTGCCGGTGCCGCCCGGCTGCCTCGTCGATGCCGAGGGCCGCCCCACCACCGATGCCGGCGTGATGTATCCCGCGGACGGCGGGGCGCGCGGCGCGCTGCTCGGCTTTGGCGAGCACAAGGGCTACGGGCTGGCGATGATGTGCGAACTGCTGGGCGCCGCGGTGACCGGCGGCCATACCATCCGCCCAGAGACGCTGACGCACCGCCACGCGGTCTGGAACAATATGCTGGCGATCGTGTTCGATCCGGCCAGGCTGGCCGACAGCACCGCGTTCGGCCACGAGGTGCAGGCCTTCGTCGACTGGGTGCGCGCGTCGCGCCAGCAGCCCGGCTGCGATGCGATCCTGCTGCCGGGCGAACCCGAACGCGAGGCGCGCCGCCGCCGTGCCGAAGCCATCCCGATCGACGCCGGCACGCTGGCCGAGCTCGACGATGCGGCCGCGCGGGTCGACACTGCGACCGGGCGGTCGCCGGGACCGCTGTCGCGGCTATGCAGGCGCTGACGCCAGCCGCCATTCCACTTCCCGCGCCATGTTCGCGCTGTCTTTTTTCTCTCTACTCCACGGAGCCCCCGATGCCCCATCTCGTCATTGAAATCACCGAAAACGCACGCCTGAACTGCTCGCCCGAGGAACTGCTGGACCAGGCCAACGCCGCGCTGCTGGCCTCCGGGCAATTCCAGGAACCCGATATCAAGTCGCGTTGCATCACGCTGGAGACCTATCGCCAGGGCACCGAACCGGTCGAGCGCGCCTTCGTCCATGGCCGGCTGTCGATTCTCGATGGCCGCGATGTCGCGACGCGGCAGGCGCTGGGCCAGGCGGTCTGCGAGGTGCTCGCCGAAGCGGTGCGCTCGGGTGCAAACAACACGCCGGTGCAGATCAGCGTCGAGGTGCGCGAGATGGAGCGGGCCAGCTATGCGAAGCAGGTGATCGGCGGCTGAAGACGTCTTCCGCCACGATGGCCGGCTGCGTCCGCTATTGCGATGTCGTCGCGGATGCGGCCGACGGCGCCGCCGCGGATGGGGTTGCCGCGGCCGTCGTTGGCGCGAGCCCCGGCACCGGCGCAGCGCTACCGTCCAGCCCCAGCACCGACAACATCACGCCGGTCTGCCACGCGAAATACGGGTTGTAGGTCAGCCGCGCGTGCACCTTGCCGGGCTCACGATAGCCCCAGTCCGAGTACCAGACCTCGCCGCCGTCGACACAGCGCCGGTACTCGGCCGGCTCCTGCCCGTTCAGGCAAAGCCGCAGCGATCCCTGCCGGCCATAGAGCGGATTGGCATCGGAAAACAGCACGCCCATGTGCGAGAACTGGCTGATGCGTTCGGCCGGCAGGCGGTCGGGGCGGACCAGCACGCGGCCCGCGCCGGCATTGGGCACGGCATCGGCACTGGCACTGGCACTGGCATTGACAACGGCATCGGCGCCTGCGTTGCCCTCGCCCGCCCCATACCAGATCAGCCGGCTCGCCGGATGCGTGAAGCGCGTGCCGAACACTTGCCTCACGTAGTGCGAGTCGACCACCGAATCGTGCTCGGCGACGATCAGCAGCGCCGGCTTGTCGTAAGGCCGCGCGTTCAGCGCGGCGCGCGCCGCGACATTGCTGCGGTAGTACTGCGCGAAGCCGTTGGTCGGCGTGTTCAGGTAGCGGACCGGCGTCTGCTGCGGGCGATCGTCTCCGGTCGACAGCAGCCACGGCACCACCGGCGCGAGCCACGGCGTCAGCCACTCCCACCGGCTGCCGGAGCGCAGCGCCGGCGATACCAGCAGCAGCCCGGCGACCTCGGGGTGCGCCTGCGCATAGTCCAGCACCAGATTGGCGCCGGTGGAAAAGCCGCCCAGATACAGCGGCCCCTCGCCGACGGTGTCCCGCAGCGCCGCGGCCTGCTCGCGCAGCACGCGCTGCCAGTCTTCCAGCGTGACGCCCATCAGGTCCGCCGGCGCGGTGCCATGGCCGGGCAGCAGTACCGTACGCACCAGCAGCCCGCGCTCGGCCAGCCGCGGTGCGATATCGACGAAGGACCACGGCGAATCGCCGAGCCCGTGCACCAGCAGCGCGCCACCCCGAGGGGTGCCGGCCGGGCGCCATTCGCGCGGCAGATTCCATTCGGTCTCGGCGCGCATGTCGGCCGACACATAGCGGCGCCGGCCTTCCAGCGCGGCCAGCGCTTCCGCGCGATGGGCGGCGAAGGTCGGTGCGATCGAAGGCCGCGGCGCCACCGCGTCGTGCCGCGCGGTGACGCTGCAGGCCGAAGCGAGCACGATCAGCCCGGCGGCGACCGGGATCATCGCGGCGGTCCCGAGGCGGCGGACACGGTTTGCCATGCGCACGCTGCGCGGCGTGCGCCCGCTTTCCCCGCCGATCATGCCGTGGCCGCCTGTGTCAGCGCCGGCAGGCTGTCGGAAGTCGGCGCCTGCGGCGGCAGCGCCGGCAGCGTCAGGCCGATGCAGACCACGCCGCGCGACTGGCGCGCGAACACGGCGCCGCCATGCATCGTCGCGATCGCCTTGACGATGGCGAGGCCAAGTCCGTGGTTCTGGCGGCTGTCGGCGCGCGCGCTGTCGACGCGGTAGAAGCGGTCGAACAGGCGGTCCATCTGCGCGGTCGACAGCGGGTCGGCCTCGTTGCGCACCGCGATCGTCACCGCGCCGGCATCGTCGCCGATCTCGACCGCGACCGGCCGGCCGCGCAGGCCATGCTGCAGCGCATTGCCCAGCAGATTGGTGATCGCCCGCTGCAGCAGCGAGGCGTTGACGCGGGCACGGGCGTCGCCGACGATCTCCAGCGTCGCGCCGGCGTCCTCGAACAGCATGTCGAGAAAGTCCGCGCTGCGCCGCACCTCATGCGCGACCGACACCTCGACCAGGTCGCGCGCGAGCGCGCCGCGGTCCGACTGCGCCAGAAACAGCATGTCGACGACGATGCGGCCGAGCCGCTCCAGGTCCTCCAGGTTCGACTGCAGGATGTCCTCGAGCTCGCGCACGCTGCGCGGGCGCGACAGCGCCACCTGGGTCTGGCCGATCACGTTGCCGAGCGGCGTGCGCAGTTCGTGCGCGACATCGGCGTTGAACGCCGACAGTTGCACGTAGGCGCGTTCGAGCTTGTCGAGCGCGCCATTGAAGGCCAGCACCAGTCCCGAGAGTTCGGCCGGCAGGTCGGTATCGGGCAGCCGCTCGAGCTTGCGCGGATTGAGCTCGCCGGCATGGCGCGACAGCGCCTCGATCGGCGCCAGCCCGACCTTGGCGATGCGCCAGCCGAGCACCGCCACCGCGAGCACGCCGAGCGCCGAGCAGACGATCAGCGCGATGCCCAGCGCGCGGCTGGTCTGGTAGAACGGCGCCTGGTCGACCGCCACCACCAGCGCCAGCGCCGGGCGCTCGTCCAGCGCGGGAATGATCCGCTTGAGCATCAGGAAGCTGCGGTCGTCGAACTGCACCGTCCAGACGTCCGGCGCACGCTGCTCGGTCACCGCGTCGCGCGGGAACGGCTTGCCGAAGCGGAAGCGCGGGTCCGGCGTGTCGACGAAGTAGCGCAGGCTGTCGTCCTCCGGCGTCATGCCGGTCAGCACCGCGCCGAAGCGCTCCCATTGCGGCTGCGTGCCGTAGTGCGCCGCCTTCGGGCCGATCAGCTGGAAGCGCGCCTCGAGCTCCTCGAGCTGGCGCTTCTCGAGCTCGACGCACTGGACGTAATACATCACGAAGCCGGTGACCGAGAACACCAGCGCCGCCGCGAGGGCGAACATCGCGGCCAGCCGCGTGGCGATCGAACGGCGGCGGCTCACGCGACCTCCTCGGCGCGGCATTCGAGCACATAGCCCATGCCGCGGATGGTATGCAGCAGCTTGGGCTCGCCCGGCCAGTCGAGCTTGGCGCGCAGCCGCTTGATCGCGACCTCGACCACATTGGTATTGCAGTCGAAGCTGATGTCCCAGACCAGTTCGGTGATCGCGGTCTTCGACACGATCTGCGACTGGCGCCGCGCCAGCACCGACAGCAGCGTGAATTCGCGCGCGCTCAGGTCTAGCCGCCGGGTGCCGCGCATCGCGCGCCGCGACAGCAGGTCGATGCGCAGGTCGCCGACTGTCAGCTGCGACGGCTCGCTCTGTCGGCCGCGGCGGGTCAGCACGTTCAGGCGGGCCAGCAGCTCGAGGAAGGAGAATGGCTTGGCCAGGTAGTCGTCGGCGCCGGCATCGAAGGCATTGAGCCGGTCGTCCAGGTCGTCGCGCGCGGTCAGCATGATGACCGGCGTCTGCTGCTCGCGCCGCAGCGACTTGAGCATCGATACGCCGTCGAGGTCGGGCAGCATCACGTCGAGCACGATCGCATCGTAGGGCTCGGTACAGGCCATATGCAGGCCGTCGACGCCGTTGGTCGCGGTGTCGACCACATAGCCGTTTTCCGACAGTCCACGGCGCAGATAGTCGACGGTCTTGATCTCGTCCTCTACCAACAACAGTTTCATGGGTCCGGCCCTCCCGTATCCGGAAAACTCGCGGAAAACTCGCGGAACAATTCGGCGGCAAGTTCGCGGCAAAGTCGTTGTCCGCAATGTCCGCGCCAACGGCGCGGCGCTGCCATTTCCGGACTATAGGTGAAAGCCGCCGGCTGAACCTGTCAGCGTTGTCAGCTTGCGGCCGCGGCGGCCGGCGCTGTCCGCCCCGACCTTTCCGCCGCGACCTTTCCGCCCCAAACCTTTCCGCTGTCACCTGCCCTGCACCGCGCCGCCCGCATCCTGACGCAATTGTCAGGCTGGCGTCACCGACGCGTCCGGCCCGGTTCGTAGACTGCTAACCGTGCTTGGCCAAGCCGTCTCCCCTCGTCAAGGTTCCAAGAACCGCCCCGGATCCCAATCTGAAGGAGTGTTGCCATGACTCGACCGACACCAATCGCCGTTCCTCACCGATCTTCCGGCGCCCCGCCCCGTCCGCGTCCGCCGCTGGCGGCGCAGCGGCTGCGTGCATTGCGCCAGCGCTGGCAGGCGCGCCGCCGCGCGATGCTGGCCGCGCTGCTGCCCACCGTCGCGATGATGGTCGGCGCGACCGTCTCGCTGTCGGCCAAGGCCGCCCCGCGCAGCGCCGATCCGTACACGGACGGCGCGCGCAGCGCGACGCAGAAGTTCGATGTGTTCACCGAAGGCGCCAACCGGCTGGGCCCGCGCGACAGCTTCACGCAAGGCGGCCATGCCCCCGACCATCGCGATCGCTTCAGTGACGGCGCGCATACGCAGCAAATGCCGGGCGACCATAGCGCCTGAGGCCGACAGTACGCGGCCCCCGCCCTGCTTGCCGCGAACGGTGGGTGGGGCAAATGCCTGGCGGTTAATTGCAAACAGCAAAGACGTCGTGCCGTAACGCGCCAATGAAAAAGGGAGCCGCAAGTGGCTCCCTTCTTCACTGCCTGCCGCGTCAGGCGTTTGCCCGTCGCGGCCACGTCGATGACGGATTACAGCGCAGCGTCCTTCAGCTTCTTCAGCGGACGGACCTTGACCTTGACGCTGGCCGGCTTGGCCGGGAACCAGCGCTCTTCGCCAGTGAACGGGTCCTTGCCGAAGCGCTTCTTCTTCGCCGGCACTTGTTGCGCGGTGATCTTCAGCAGGCCGGGCAGCGTGAATTCGCCGGCGCCCTTCTTGTGCAGCGCGCTGACGATGGTGTTTTCCAGATGGGCGAGCACCGTCTTCACGGCCTTCGGCTCGACTTGCGTCTGCGCGACCAGGTGAGCGACCAGGCTGGATTTATTGAAGGTGTCCTTCAGCGGACGCGGGGTTGCGGTTGCGGGCGCAGCGGCCTTCTTCGCGGCAGCCTTCACGGGCGCCTTGGTTGCCGGTGCCTTCTTGGTCGCGGCGGTCTTGGTTGCAGCTTTCGCGGTCGATTTCGCTTTGGTCGCCATATTGGTCAGATAGAGTTGAACGGTTGGCGCCGCAAACCCCGCGAAAACAGCGTACGGCTGCGGCGGCCACCGAATCATAGCGGAAAGTGACGCATTTCCAAGGGGGTTTGGCCCGTTACCCCCCTGAAACCCCGTAAAAACCCGGTGAAAAGTCCGTCTATCTGTCGCGCCGATGCATCGACGCATGGGCGTGGCATCGCGCGGCATCGCTTCGGCCAGGCCGATGCGATGGCGATTCAATGCGCGTGCGCATCCATCCGTTCGCGCGTATCGCGTGCCAGTCCCAGCGCGAACGCCGTCTCGGCGACCAGGAACAGCGGCCCGATCAGCAGCCCGACCAGGTCGTCGACGAAGGCCGGCTTGCGCCCTTCGTAGTAGTGGCCGACGAACTGGATGACCCAGCCAAGCACGAACAGCCCGATGCCGATCGCCAGCCAGGCGCCCGTCGACAACTCGCCGATCCGATGGCCGACGTAGACGAACAGCGCAAGGATCACCGTCATCGCGATGCCAAAGCCGGCCGACAGCCGCAGATAGAACAGGCACGACAGCAGGTAGACCACGATGGCCGGGGTCAGCACCGCGGCGCCGTCGCCGAGCGGGACCTGCGGCCGCGCCAGCAGCGTCGTGACCGCGAGCACGATCATCGGGATGCCGACGAAGTGCGTCGCCACGTTGCGGCGGTCGCGGTGATAGGCAGCGTATTGGGATAGATGGTCGACCAGCGTTTTCATGGCGTCTCCTGCTGTCTGCGGACATTGCGAACGGCATGCCGTGGCGCGTTGCGAGCGGTTCCGGCCCGGCACGATCGATTTATAGTAATGGGCACGCCAGGCGCGGTCTGTCCGAATTTTGACAGTCCGGCTTTCGTCGCTGGCCCCACCGACGCACCTCGGCCTCGGCTCGAACGTTGCGCTGCGTCGCGAAGACGATGGAGACCACCATGGGCATCCCGACCCTCGCCTGCCCCACGCGCGACACCGCCGATGCCGCCGATGCGCTCGCCCCGCTACGCACCGGAAGCTGGTTCCGCGGCCTGCCCGCGGACATGCGCGCGGCGCTGCTCGACGGCGGCACGGTACGCCGGCTCGAACCGGGCGAGGTGCTGTTGCAGCGCGGCGATCCCTTCGACGGCCTGTACGCGGTGATCGCCGGCGCGGTGCTGGTGCATGCGCACGATGCCGGCGGCAAGGCCGCGCTGCTCGGCCTGCTCGAGGCCGGGGCATGGTTCGGCGAGATCTGCCTGTTCGACGGACTGCTGCGCACGCACGACGCCCGCGCGGCCACGCGTGCCGCGGTCTGGCACGTGCCGCGCGGGCGGCTCGACACGATGCTCGCCGCGCAGCCGGCGTGGTGGCGCGAATTCGGCAAGCTGCTGGCCGGCAAGACGCGCGAGGCGTTCCGCTATGTCGAGGAGGCCCAGTTGCTGCCGCCGCTGGCGCGCACGGCGCGCCGGCTCGCGGCCATCGCGCGATCCTATGGCGACACGAGCGCCGCCGCGGAAGATCGAATGCGCCAAGCCCATCGCTCGATCCATCTGCCGCAGGAACAGCTGGCCCAGATGCTTGGCCTGTCCCGGCAGACCGTCAACCATGCGCTGCGCGAACTGGAGGCGCGCGGCCTGCTGCGGCTGCGCTATGCCGATATCGAACTGCTCGACCTGTCGACCCTGGAGACCTTGACGTGACCACACCGGTAAACCCATCCGCCCAGCCGGCCCTGGACGGCGCCCGGCTCGACGCCTATCTGGATCGCATCGGCCTGCAACAACGTCCGGCACCCAGCCTCGAGGCGCTCGACGCGATCGTCGCCGCCCATCTGCGGCGCATCCCGTTCGAGAACATCGACGTGCTGCTCGGCCGGCCGATCGACATCGCGCTCGACGCGGTGTTCGACAAGCTGGTGACACGCGAACGCGGGGGCTACTGCTTCGAGCACAACACGCTGCTGGCCGCCGCGCTGACCGCGCTCGGCTTCGAGGCGATGCCGCTGGCCGCGCGCGTGCGCTACGGCATCGACGAAGGCGTGCCGACGCCGCAGTCGCATCTGCTGCTGCGGGTACGCGTCGCCCATCGCGACTACATCGCCGACGTCGGCTTCGGCGGCCCGAATCCACCGTGCGCGCTGCCACTGTCCGAGCCGGCGCCGGAAACGCTGCCGTTCCGGCTGGTCGGCGCGCCCTCGAGCGCGCCCTCGAGCGGCGCCTATCATCTGCTCGATCTCGAGTTGAAGACCGAGCACGGCTGGACCAAGCTCTATCGCTTCGACCTGTCGCCGCAGGCCTGGATCGACTACGCCGCGCGCAACTGGTACGTCTGCACCCACCCGGACAGCGTCTTCCTGCACCGGCTGATGGCCGCGCGCACCGACGGTGCAGTCCGCCTGACGATGACCAACGGCGAGCTGACCGAACGCGATGCCGATGGCGCGAGCCGCCACGTGCGGCTCGAAACGCCGGAGCAGATCGTCGCCACGCTGCGCGAACGGATCGGCGTGCGCCTGGACGACGAGACGGCGGCGGGCTTGCGCGAGTGGCTGGCGCGGCAAGGGTAAGGCGTGCCGGCGCACACCATGCACGCCGTGAATCCCCCGCAGAAAGAATGCTGATAAGGGCCGCGGAACGTGTGCCGCCCTGTGGACGCGGCCAGACCCACCGACCATAATGTGCCGATCGCCGCCGCCCTGGCATCGCGGGGCGCGGCGCCACGCCAACATCAGAATCCACCGGAAAACGGGATCGGTAGAGGAGACACCCATGTCATTGTTCGATCTGAGCGGCAAGGTCGCCATCGTCACCGGCTCTTCGCGCGGCATCGGCCGCGCGATCGCCGAGCAGATGGCGGTCCAGGGCGCCAAGGTGGTCATTTCGTCGCGCAAGGCCGAGGCTTGCCAGGAAGTGGTCGACGCCATCAACGCGAAGCACGGCGACGGCACCGCGATCGCCGTGCCGGCCAATATCTCTTCCAAGAGCGATCTGCAGCATCTGGTCGACGAGACCAACCGCGTGTTCGGCAAGATCGACGTGCTGGTCTGCAATGCCGCGTCCAACCCCTACTACGGTCCGATGGGCGGGGTCACCGACGAGCAGTTCCGCAAGGTGCTCGACAACAACGTGATCTCGAACCACTGGCTGATCCAGATGGTCGCGCCGCAGATGATCGATCGCAAGGACGGCTCGATCATCATCGTGTCGTCGATCGGCGGCCTGCGCGGCTCGCCGACCATCGGCGTCTACAACATCTCGAAGGCGGCGGACTTCCAGCTCGCGCGCAACCTCGCGGTCGAGTTCGGCCCGCACAATGTGCGCGTCAACTGCATCGCCCCGGGCCTGATCAAGACCGACTTCGCCCGCGCGCTGTGGGAAGACCCGGTGCGCTACAAGCAGTCGACCGAAAACGCGCCGCTGCGCCGCATCGGCGAACCGGTCGAGATCGCCGGCGCGGCGGTCTACCTGGCGTCGAGCGCCAGCTCCTTCATGACCGGCCAGGCGCTGGTGGTCGACGGCGGCGTGACGATCTGAGCGGCGTCACGCTCGCCGTCCGATGGCAACGCCGACCCGCAGTCCACAGGGCAGCGCCGACGGTAGTTCGCCGGCCTGGCCGGCGAACTCGCTGGCCGAAGCCCATGCCCGCCTGACCGCTCCGGGCGCACCGTTCGAAACCGAGGTGCGCGAAATCCGCGGCATGCCGACCACGGTGTGGAAGCACGCACCGCCTACGCTGCGCGACCTGTTCCTGCAGGCCCGCGCGCGGGGCGAGCGCACCTTCGTCGTCTACGAGGACCAGCGCGTCTCCTATGCCGGCTTTGCCCGCGCGGCGCTCGCGATCGCGCATGCGCTGATCGAGGACGGCGTGCGTCCCGGCGATCGCGTCGCGGTGGCGATGCGCAATCTCCCCGAATGGCCCGCCGCGTTCTACGGCGCGCTGCTGACCGGCGCCATCGCGACGCCGCTGAACGCGTGGTGGACCGGCCCCGAGCTGCAATACGGCCTGACCGATTCCGGCTGCAAGGTCGCGATCGTCGACGACGAGCGGCTCGAGCGGCTGCGTCCGCATCTGGCCGACTGCCCCGCGCTGCTGCGCATCCATGTCTGCCGCGGCGGCGGGGATGGCGCGGATTGCGGCCATGACACCATGGCGCGGGATGCCGACCCGCGCGTGGTACCGCTGGAGCGGACCACCCGCGACGTGATGGCCTGGGACCGGCTGCCGGAGCTGCCGCTGCCCGACGTCGCGATCGATCCCGACGACGACGCCACGCTGTTCTATACGTCCGGCACCACCGGCAAGCCCAAGGGCGCCATCGGCACGCACCGCAATGCGACGACGGTGGCCTTCTGCGGCGGCTTCGGCCCGGCGCGCAATTTCCTGCGCCGCGGCCAGCCGATCCCCGAACCCGACCCGCTGGCACCGCAGAAATCCACGCTGCTGTCGGTGCCCTTTTTCCATGTGACCGGCTGCATGTCGGTGCTGAACGGCGCGCTGCACGCCGGCAGCAAGATCGTGCTGATGCGCCGCTGGGACGCGCTGCGCGCGATGGCGCTGATCGAGCGCGAGCGCTGCACGGTGGCCGGCGGCGTGCCGACCATCGCCTGGCAGCTGGTCGAGCATCCCGAGCGCGAGCGCTTCGACCTGTCCTCGCTGGAGAGCGTCAACTACGGCGGCGCGCCGGCCTCTCCCGAGCTGGTTCGCCGCATCGTCGAGGTGTTTCCGAAGTCGATGCCCGGCATCGGCTGGGGCATGACCGAGACCTCGGCGACCTTCACCAGCCACAACGCCGAGGAATACCTGCATCGGCCCGACAGCAGCGGCCCCGCGCTGCCGATCGGCGAGATGAAGGTCGTCGACGGCCGCGGCCGCGCGCTGCCGCCCGGCGAGGTCGGCGAGCTGATGGTGCGCGGCGCCAATGTCGTGCGCGGCTACTGGAACAAGCCCGAGGCCACCGCCAGCACCTTCGTCGACGGCTGGCTGCGCACCGGCGATATCGCGCGGCTGGACGAGGAAGGCTTCCTCTATATCGTCGATCGCGCCAAGGACATGCTGATCCGCGGCGGCGAGAACATCTACTGCATCGAGGTCGAGAGCGCGCTGTACGCGCATCCGGCCGTGATGGACGCGGCGCTGGTCGGCATTCCGCATCGCACGCTGGGCGAGGAGCCGGGCGCGGTGGTCGGCGTCAAGCCGGGCGCCAGCGTCACGGAGGCCGAGCTGCAGGCCTTCGTCGCGCAGCGGCTGGCGGCGTTCAAGGTGCCAGTGCGCGTGATCGTGCGTAGCGAGACGCTGCCGCGCAATGCCAACGGCAAGATCCTGAAGTCGGAGCTGCGCAAGCTGTTCGACGACGGCGCCAACGCCTGACCGCGGGCAACGCCCGATCTCACGACAACCGGGAGCAATCCATCTTGGCCTCAGCCCCTTCGTCCCCCCGCGCCGCCTGGCGCGGCGCCCTGTCCGTACTTGCCGTCGCCGCCGCCCTGGCGGGCGCGGCCGCTTGCGCCAGCCATGCCCCCATCAGCCGGGCCGGCGACGTGCCGGAACTGCGGCCGGGCGTCCTCGCCGGCTATCTGCCCGCGGACCAGCGTCCCGACAGCCTGCGCCTGGTGCCGCCACCGCCGGCGGCTGGCTCGGCGGCGCTTGCCGCCGACGAGGAAGCGGCGCGCGCGAACCTGGCCAAGGCGGGCAGCCCACGCTGGCAGGTCGCCGTCGAAGATGCCAATCTGAAATTCCCGCAGGCCGCCGAGACGTTCTCCTGCACACTGGGCGTGCCGATCAACGAACGCGATACGCCGCAGCTCTATCTGCTGCTGCGGCGCAGCCTGGTCGACGCCGGCCTGTCGACCTATCGCGCCAAGGACCACTACCGGCGCCAGCGTCCGTTTCTCGTCAACCATCTGCCAACCTGCTCCCCGGACGAGATCGACAAGCTGTCCAAGGACGGCTCTTACCCGTCCGGCCACAACGCGGCCGGCTGGGCCTGGGCGCTGATCCTGACCGAGGTCGACCCCGAGCGCGCCGACGCGATTCTCGCGCGCGGGCTCGCCTACGGCCAGAGCCGCCTGGCCTGCAACGTGCACTGGCAGAGCGATGCGAACCAGGGCCGCATCATGGGCGCCGCGACGGTGGCGCGCCTGCATGCCGATCCAACCTTCCGTGCGGATCTTGCCGCGGCGCGCGGCGAGGTGGCGGCCGCCCGGGCCAAGGGCCTGAAGCCCACGCGCGACTGCGCGGC